>CALGIL010000481.1 GCA_937914895.1 uncultured Angelakisella sp. | reverse complement strand
TGGTGGCGGAGAGGGCGGGATTCGAACCCGCGGCTCTGACGAGTCACCGGTTTTCAGGACCGGCTCCTTAAACCACTCGGACACCTCTCCAGACGAATGGAGCGGCGCCGCGTCCTAAGCCGTCCCGGGGAATTCGCGCGGCTGCTCCGCAACGCTTTGTTATCATAGCATATTTGCAGGCCACCGTCAAGGTGCGCCGCCCACATTTTCCAGCCTTGCCAGGGTGGCCCCGGCGTAGTAATGCGCCAGAATCTGCTGGAAGGTTTTGCCCTGCCGCCCCAGGTAATCCGCCCCGTTTTGGGACAGCCCCGCGCCGTGCCCGTAGCCCTTTACCTCAAAGACAAAGTTGTCCCCGCTGGGGATCATCTCGAAGTCGGAGCTGCGCAGATCCAGCAAAAACCGCAGCTGGCTGCCGGTCATCTCCTGGTCCCCCACCTGCACCTTGGTGACATAGCCCGCGGGGGACCGCTCCAAAACGGTGATCCACCGGGCGGCCTCGTGGGGCAGGGTGGCCCCCGCCCCGGTGAGCAGGGCGCGCATCTCCTCCTTGGTGTAGGTGGCGGTGCTCTTGTAGCCCGGCGCAAGTATGTCCCACTGGCTGTCGCTGGTGGTCAGGTAGGGCAGCGGCGACCCCCAGATGTTCTCCGACGCCTCGGTCAGCCCCGAGCTGATGGCGTGATAGGCCGCCGCAATGGGCTGGTCCTCGTACACCAGCACCAGATCGCGCACCGCCTGGGCCGCCTCGGTCAGCCGTGCCCAGCTGTACTCAAACTGGTCGCCGTAAAACTCCCGGGCCCCCTCCTCGGTCATATAGACCTTTCGGTTTTGGGGGTCGGCGGAAAAATCCGCCCCGCCCAGGGCCGGGTCTGGGCTGCTCCGCTGGAGCTCCGTCCGGTACATGGCGTAGGAAAGAGCCGCCACCCCCTGGGCCTTCAGCGCCTCCATGTGGAAGTCCGCCGGCATTTCGGAGGCCATGGCGTACAGCACATACTCCTCCACCGGCACGACGTTGATGTCCCCAGTGGTCTCATCTTTGATTTTAAAGGCGGTGATGTCGGTTTTGTAAGCCGCCTTTACCTCCGGCGCCCCCACCTGGGAGCCGCTCTGGGCCTGAGACCGGGAGCTGACACTGTCCGGGGTGCTCAGCCCCGTGGAGGGCTTTTGCGTACCGGTGCCGGAGGAGGGCGCCCCCGCCACCTGGCTGACACCGGATTCCGGGGGGGCCGCCACACCCACCAGGGGCTGGCCCGCCCACAGCATGGCCGCCGCCGGGATGGCCAGCATGGCCGCCGCCACCGTCCCCAGGAGCACAAAATCACCCTTCATGGCCGCCGCCTCCTTTGGATAGGTTTGTCCCTTCTTCTGTTTTCATACATATGCGGCGGCGGGGCCGGCTATGCGCGGAGTTGGGGATGTTCCGCAAGGGTTTTGATGCCCTGGCCGGGCAGGCCCCATGGATATGGTTTTTCTGCTGTCCGCCCCGGCTGTACCAGGGGGTGCCTTTTGCTTGTTACTTTCCAGCAATGGAAAGGTACCAAAGATTGCCGGGGCACCTTCCGGGGGGGCTTTGTGCC
>CALGIL010000480.1 GCA_937914895.1 uncultured Angelakisella sp. | reverse complement strand
GCCGGGTGATGGACGCGTCCGCCGGCAGGCAGGGTAAGCTGGTGCTGGTGACGGCCATTTCCCCCACCCCCATGGGCGAGGGCAAGACCACCACCACCGTGGGCCTGGGTGAAGCCATGGCCCTGGCGGGCAAGCGGGCGGCCATTGCCCTGCGGGAGCCCTCCATGGGTCCGGTGTTTGGGGTCAAGGGCGGCGCCGCCGGCGGGGGATACGCCCAGGTGGTGCCCATGGAGGACATCAACCTTCACTTTACCGGGGATATGCACGCCATTACCTCGGCCAACAACCTGCTGTGCGCCCTGACGGATAACTCCCTGCAGCAGGGCAATCCCCTGGGCATCGACCCCCGGCGGATTTTATTGAAGCGGTGCCTGGACATGAATGACCGGGCCCTGCGGGAGGTCATTGTGGGGCTGGGGGGCAAGGCCCACGGCGTGCCCCGCCAGGACGGCTTTACCATCACCGTGGCAAGCGAGGTGATGGCGGTGTTCTGCCTGGCCCGGGACATGGCGGACCTCAAGGAGAGATTGGGCCGGATTCTGGTTGCCTATACCTATGGCGGACAGCCGGTGTACGCCCGGGACCTGGGGGCGGTGGGGGCCATGGCGGCCCTCCTCCGGGACGCCTTTAAGCCCAACCTGGTCCAGACCCTTACCGGCACCCCCTGCTTCATCCACGGCGGCCCCTTTGCCAACATCGCCCACGGGTGCAACTCGGTGCGGGCCACCCGCCTGGCCCTGGGCCTTGCGGATTACGCCATCACCGAGGCGGGCTTCGGCTCCGACCTGGGGGCCCAAAAGTTTTTGGACATCAAGTGCCCGGCGGCGGGCCTGACCCCCAGCTGTGTGGTGCTGGTGGCCACCGTCCGCGCCCTTAAATACAACGGCGGGGTGCCAAAGGACCGGGTGGGGGAGCCCAACCTGGAGGCCGTCACAAGGGGCCTGTGCAACCTGGAGGCCCATATTGACAATATGCACCGCTACGGTCTGCCGGTGGTGGTGGCCATCAACCGCTTTGCCGCCGACACCCCCGAAGAGCTGGACGCCGTGGCCGCCTGCTGTGCCGCCAAGGGGGCCGACTTTGCCCTGTCCCAGGTCTTTGCCCATGGGGCCGAAGGGGGCCTGGACCTGGCCCAAAAAGTGGTGGCCGCCTGCGAAAAGCCCAGCCGGTTTACCCCGGTGGCCGCCCGGGGCACCACCATCCTGGAACGCCTGGACATTATTGCCCGGGAAATATACGGCGCCGACGGCGTCACCCTGACCGCCCCGGCCCAAAGGGCCCTAAGGGACATTCAGGCCCTGGGCGGGGATGCCCTGCCCGTCTGCGTGGCCAAAACCCAGTACTCCCTGTCCGACGACCCCGCCCTGCTGGGGCGGCCCACCGGCTTTACCATCACGGTGCGGGACCTGCGCCTCAGCGGCGGCGCCGGCTTTGTGGTGGCCCTGACCGGCGACATTATGACCATGCCCGGCCTGCCCAAAGCCCCCGCCGCCCTGAACATCGATGTGGACGACCAGGGGGAGATTTGGGGACTGTTTTAGGCCCCGTAGAGGGTAGAAGGGAGAAGGAAGAGG
>CALGIL010000479.1 GCA_937914895.1 uncultured Angelakisella sp. | reverse complement strand
CGGGGCGCCGACCGCACCGAAAGCCGGGGGTACCCCAACCCCATCTGGGGCTATGGCAGGCTGTGCCTGATGAAGACCATGGACCTGCTGGGGTACTACAACGCATACAGGCAAAGGGGGCTTGTGTGATGGACCAGCAGTTTGGGTTTGAACGGCTGGCCACCACCGAAATTGTGGAATCTCCCGCCACGGTAGACCTTGTCAACCCCTACAACGAGGTGGTGCGCAGGCTGATCCAGGGGACCCCCGGCCTTTATGTGGGCCGGGTGCTGTACGGCAACTACATTGTCCTGCACATTAACGAGGAGGATATAGAAACGGTGGCCCCTACCGGGGTCAGCAGCGGCTTTCGGCTGTTCCCCACGGTGCTGGGGCTGCTGGGGCGGGAGGAGCTGACCGCATCGGGCATTACCCAGGCCCAGGAGGACCCGGCGCTGAACTTGCGGGGGCAGGGGGTGCTGGTGGGCATTGTGGATACCGGCATCGACTACCTGAACGGCGCCTTTCGCAACCCCGACGGCAGCACCAGGGTCCGGTACATCTGGGACCAGTCCATCTCCGGCAATCCCCCCCAGCCCGGCTACCTTTTGGGCACCGAGTACACCATGGCCAGAATCAACGAGGCCCTGGCCTCCCCCCAGCCCCGGGACCTGGTGCCCCACCGGGACACCGCCGGCCACGGCACCTTTTTGGCCTCTTTGGCCGCCGGCGGGGCGCAGGGCCCGCTGCTGGGCGCGGCGCCCCAGTCGGAGCTGATTGTCGTCAAGCTGCGCCGGGCCGGGCGGTACCTGCGCAACCGGTACCTGGTGCCGGAAAGCCAGGAGCACGCCTATTCCGCCAGCGACCTGATGCTGGGGGTCAACTACATCATCGAACGGGCCACCGCCCTGGGCCGCCCCGTGTCCATCTGCATCGGGCTGGGCACCAACTACGGCGGCCACAATGGGTTTGACCCCCTGGAGGAGTACCTGTCAAGGCTGTCCACCCGCACCGGGGTGGCCATCAGTGTGGCCGCCGGCAACGAGGCCCTGGCCCGCCACCACTACTACGGCCACATGGAAAGCGCGGGGGAGATCCACCAGATCGGCATCCGCGCCGAGGGCACCCCCGACAGCTTTGGGATGCAGATCTGGAACTTTGGCACCGAGCGGCTGTCGGTGTCGGTGACCTCCCCCGGCGGGGAGGTGGTGGGCCGGGTGCCGGCCCGGCCGGGGGGCAACATGACCTCCCAGCTGATTCTGGAGCGGTCCCGGGTCTCCATCGAGTATTATTTCCCCCTGCCGGGCAGCGGCTCCCAGGTTTCCTGGATCCGCATTGTAGACCCCACCCCCGGGGTGTGGACCGTCAGCGTTTACGGGGACATCATCACCGAGGGGAGCTTTGACGCCTATCTGCCCATGACCGGCTTTGTCAGCCCCGGGGTGGAGTTTTTAAACCCCTCCCCCGACCGGACCATCACCCTCCCCGGCTCGGCCATGACGGTGCTGACGGTGGGGGGGTACGACTCCCACATCAACAGCCTGTACGCGGATTCCTCCTGGGGGCCCACCCGGCTGCCCCTGCTGTCCCCGGACCTGTGCGCCCCCGCCGTGACGGTGCAGGGGATGTACCCCATCGGCTCCGGCACCATGACCGGCACCAGCGTGGCCGCCGCCATTGCCGCGGGCGCCAGCGCCCAAATGCTGCAATGGGGGGTTGTGGAGGGCAACGATCCCGCCGTCAACACGGGGCTTATCCGCTCCTACTTTACCCTGGGGTGCCTGCGGGACCCCGGCATCCAGTACCCCAACAACCAGTGGGGATACGGCAGGCTGAACGTGTACAATGTATTTGCCCAGATGGGCTCCGAAGACGCAGTCCTGCTGCCGGAGCAGACACCGCCATAAAAAGGGGGCAGACAATGGACAATAACGCAACGCCGCTTACAAGCCTTGCCACGCGGGAGGACCTGGCGTCCCCGGATATGGTGGACTTTGTCACCCGGTTTGGCGACGCCATCCGCGCGGAGATCCCCGAGCATCCCAACCTGCGTATCAGCACCCTGCTGGAGGGGGATTTTGCCGTGGTCTACGTGCCCCGGGATGAGATAGCCGATCTGATACGGACCATCGGGCCGGGCCTGCTGACCAATCTGCCCATTCTGATGACCCTGCTGGGTCAGCCGGACCTGGAGGCCTCCGGCATTCTTCAGGTGCAGCAGCAGCCCTATTTGGACCTGCGGGGGCAGGGGGTGGTCATCGGCTTTGTGGATACCGGCATCGACTATACCCAGCCGGCCTTTCAGTACGAAAACGGCACCACCAAAATCCAGTATATCTGGGACCAGACGGTGGAGGGTACGCCGCCCCGGGATTACCCCTACGGCGCCGAGTACACCGCCGAGGACATTAACCGGGCCCTGGCGGCGGAGGCCCCCCTTGCCGTGGTGCCCCACGCGGATACCGTGGGCCACGGGACCTTTTTGGCGTCGGTGGCCGCCAGCCACCAGGAGGGGGAGTATATCGGGGCCGCCCCGGACGCGGGCATTATTATGGTCAAGCTGCGGGGGGCCAACGCCTTTCATCTGGAGCAGTACCACATCAGCCCCGACCGGGAAAACATCTTTTCCTCCTCCGACGTCATGCTGGGGGTGGAGTATATTATCGACAGGGCCAACCAGCTGGGGATGCCCGCGGCCATCTGCGTGGGCGTGGGCAGCAACTACGGCAGCCACGACGGCTTTAACGCCCTGGACGAATACCTGGCCCATATTTCCAACCAGACCGGCTTTGCGGTCTGTGTCGCCGCGGGAAACGAGGCCCTGGCCCGCCACCACGCCGAAGGCATCATCCAGAGCACCGGCGAAAGCCAGGACATTGAAATTCAGGTGGAGCCGGGTTCGACCTTTATGGACGTGCAGCTGTGGAACAACGGGGCGGACCGGATGTCGGTGTCGGTGACCTCCCCGGCGGGGGAGGTGGTGGGCAGAATTCCGGCCCGGTCCGGCGAATCCACCCAGGTCCTTTTGACCACGGGGGGCACCGTGGTGACGGTGCGGTATTTTTTTCCCAATCCAAGAAACGGCGGCCAGATTACCTGGCTCCAAATTGTAGACCCCACGC
>CALGIL010000478.1 GCA_937914895.1 uncultured Angelakisella sp. | reverse complement strand
GTCCTGTAAATTCTGGGGCATCTGCAAGCCGATTTTGGCGGGTCCGGTGGTGGGACTGCTGCTGGGCAACGTCGGCGTCGGCATCTACATCGGCGGCACGCTGACCCTTATTTACTTAGGCATTGTGGGCGTGGGGGCCGCCATCCCGGTCAACCAGACCATTGCCACCACCGTGGCCACCGCCCTGTGCATCATCACCGGGGTGGAGCCCGAGACAGCCATTACCCTGGCGGTGCCGGTGGCGGTGCTGGGCCAGCTGGACCGGATGGCCGCCTGGACCATCAACTCGTCCCTGATGCACCTGGGCGATAAATTTGCCGCCCAGGATAAGCTGAAAAACCTGGAAAAGGTTACCTGGATCGGCTCGGCCATCTTCTGGGTCTCGGAGTTTATTCCGGTGTTTCTGTGCATCTACTTCGGCTCTCAGTTTGTGGGCAACCTGAACGAAATCATGCCCACATGGCTGACCGCCTGGCTCAAAACCGCCACCGGAATGCTGCCGGCCCTGGGCTTTGGGATGCTGTTTACCATGATGTACAAGACCAAATACCTGCCCTACTTCCTCATCGGCTTTGTGGTGGCCGCCTACTTTGGGGGCAACCTGCAGGCGGTGGCGCTGCTGGGCACCGCGGCGGCCCTTCTCAACTTCTATAAAGACGGCAAAGAAAGCAAGAGGGGGGTGCAGTCATAATGGCAGACGTAAAGCTGACAAAAGCCGACCTGCGCAAAAACTTCTTCCGCATCAACCTGCTGCCCATGTGCACCATCAACTACGAGCGCTTTCAGGCGCTGCAGTACTGCCACGCCATGATACCCATCATCCGCAGGCTGTACCCCGACAACCGGGAGGAGCGTATTAAGGCGGCCCAGCGGCACATGGAGTTTTACAACACCACCCCTGTGATGATCAACTTTACCATGGGCCTTTCCGTTGCCCAGGAGGAAAAGGCCGCCGCCATGGAGCCCTCCGAGGAGCGGGACATCCTCATCAACTCCATCAACGCCATGAAGACCTCCCTCATGGGGCCCCTGGCCGGGGTGGGCGACTCCTTTAAGGCCACCGTCAACGCCATTCTGGGCTCCATTGCCGCCGGCTTTGCCCTCAACGGCTCCATCCTGGGCGCCTTTATCTTCCTCATCGGGCACAACGCCATCCATTTCGGCCTTGCCTATTACGCCTACAAGTACAGCTATATGAACGGCACCAAGGCCATCACCGATTTTAACAAGAGCGGCATTTTGCAGCGGGTCATGGATTCGGCCAACATTCTGGGGCTGATGTCGTTGGGCTGCCTTATTCCCTCGTGGATCGGCTTTAACCTCAACAAGGACTTTGTCATCAACGAAGTCACCATCAACCTGCAAAACGAGCTGAACAACATTTTCCCGGGGCTGGTGCCCCTGGCGCTGACGCTGATTCTGGCGCGGCTGTATAAAAAGAAGGTGTCCGCCCTGCAGCTGGTGGGGATCATCTTCCTGGCCGCCGCCGTCATGTCCTTCCTGGGCTTTAACCGCTGAGGAAGAGCCTTACCGCCGAAGCGGGAGAAAAAGGAAAACGGAAATTCTGCGTACCGAAAACAGGGCCACAAAAACGCCGCCTTTTGGGTAAAAGGGGCTTTGTGGCCCTACCTTAAAATCACCCGGCGCAAAGGAAGCACCCCTTTGGCGGCGGGGCAAATGCCGGGCAAAATAAAAAGCGAAGGGGAATCTGTATGGCAATCAGGCAATACCGGGTAGACTTTCGGATGCTCCACGGCCAGGTGTGCGCCGCCTTTGGAAGCGTATACGGAATCGACGAATACCTTGTGGTCAACGCGGAAACCGCAAAGGACGATTTTCAGGTATCGCTGCTGGAAATGGCGGCCATTTCCTCCGCGGTGCGGGTGGTCTCCCCCAAGGAGGCGTACGGCATCATCACAAGCGACGACCTGGAGGGCCGCAGCACCATGGTGGTGTTTAAGGAGATCGAGGACGCCGTGGAGCTGATTGTGGACCTGGGGCTTGGGGTCAAGTCCCTGCAGATCAGCGGGATGTTTGCCAAGACGGGCCGAAAACGCAAGCAGTACGACCTGACCCTGTTTGCCGACGACCAGGACTGCGCCGCCTTTCGCAAGCTGGAGGACGCGGGGGTGGACCTCACCTTTCAGGTGGTGCCCGACTACAAGGCCAAAAAGCTCTCCGCCCTGGTCAGGTATTAAGTGGGGGCACGGGTTTTGCACCTAAGCCGCCGGCACGGCGGAACCCGCATAAACCATAAAAGGCCACGCGCTGTGCGCGTGGCCTTTTATGATTTATGTCTATAACAGCCTGGGGCTGACGCCGAAGGTCTGTTCCATCAGCTCCAGGGCCTTTTCGCAGCCGGAGGCGGGCACCACCAGGGAAATATCCACCTCGGAGGTGGTGATCATGACGATGTCCACCTGGCCGTCCACCAGGGCCAACAGGGCACCGGCGGCCACCCCGCTGATGTCCCGCATCTCCTGGCCGTACAGCTGCAGCTTGCAGTTGCCGGCACTGGCCATAATCTGCAGCTGGCTGTACCGGTCCCGCACCCGGCTGATGACCCGGAGGGCGTCCACCATCTGGCGCCCGTACAGGGTAAAGGAGATGTCCAGCACCGAGCCCTGGGGGACGGTCTGGGAAATCATATCGATGACGATGCCCTCTTTGGCAAGCTGGTCAAAGACGCCGGCAATAAGGCCGCTTTCGCCCCGCTGGCTGCGGATGGTGACCAGCACCACATCCTCGGTGCAGGTGATGTGCGATACGCCGTTCATAGCCTTTCTGCCCCTTCCTGATTCATTAAGTCCTCCATGGTGTACAGCCCCGGGGGACGCCCCGCCAAAAACCGGGCGGCGGCAATGGCCCCCACCGCAAACAGCTCCTTGGAATAGGCGGTGTGGGAGATGGTCAGCACCTCGTGGGGGCCCGCAAAAATGACGTCGTGCTCGCCGGGGATGGTGCCGCCCCGGATGCTGTGCAGGCCGATCTCTCCCTTTTCCCGCTTGGCGCGGCGGCTGTGGCGGTCATAGACATACCGGGCCCCATAGGGCAGGGCGGAGGAGATGGCGTTTGCCAGCAGAAAGGCGGTGCCGCTGGGGGCGTCCAGCTTTTGGTTGTGGTGCTTTTCCACCACCTCCACGTCATAGCTTGCCCCCAGCACCCGGGCGGCCCGGACACACAGCTCCCGCATCAGGGCGACGCCCACGGACATGTTGGCGGAAAAGAACACCGGCAGCTCTGCGGCCAGGGCCTCAATGCGGGCCGTCTGCTCCTGGGTGTACCCGGTGGTGGCAAGCACCACCCCTTTACGGTCCCGCAGGGCCAGGCCGGCAACGCCGTCCAGGGCCTTGGGGTGGGAAAAGTCGATGATGACGTCAAAGGGGACATGGCAGCTTTTCCAGTCCCCAAACACCGGCACCCCCAGGTCCGGGCAGGGGTGGGGGCTAAGCCCGCCCACCAGGGCGCAGTCCTCCTGCTGCTGCAGGGCCCGTATCACCGTCCGGCCCATGGCACCGCCGCATCCGGATACCAGAATGTTGACCATGGTCTTCCTCTCCTTTTTCATCCCACCGCCCGGCGCTGCTCCGGGGCGCTTACTGCAAAAGGCCCATCCGCCTCAGCTCGGCGGCCAGCTTCTGCTTGTTTGCCTCCTCCATGGGGGTCAGGGGCAGGCGGCAGGGGCCGCACCCAAGGCCCAGCATATTGGCGGCCTCCTTTACCGGGATGGGGTTTACCTCGCAGAACAGGGCTTTAATCAGACGGATATAGTCGGTCTGCATTTTGGCCGCCTCCCGGATATTTCCCCGGAAATAAGCGGCGCACAAATCGTGGACGGGCCCGGGGGCAATGTTGCTCAGCACCGAGATGACCCCCTTGCCCCCCAGGGACAGAATGGGCACCACATAGTCGTCGTTGCCGGCGTAAACATCCAGGTCGTCCCCGCACAGGCAGACCGTCTCGGCCACCGCCGCAATGTCGCCGCAGGCCTCCTTGGTGGCCACAATGTTGGGGTGCTTTGCCAGCTCCTGATAGGTGGCGGGCAGAATATTGATGCCGGTGCGCGACGGCACGTTGTACAGAATAATGGGCAGGGTGGTGGCGTCGGCAATGGCGGCAAAGTGGGCAATCAGGCCCTTTTGGGTGCATTTGTTGTAATAGGGGGTCACCTGCAGCAGGGCGTCGGCCCCCGCCGCCTCGGCCTCCTTGGACATCCAGATGGCGTAGGCGGTGTCGTTGCTGCCCGCCCCGGCCACCACGGGCACCCGGCCCGCCACGCGCTTTACGGTATAGGCAATGCACTCCACGTGCTCCTCGTCGGTCATGGTGGAGGATTCGCCGGTGGTGCCGCAAATAATAATGGAATCGGTGCCCTGGGCAATCTGCCAGTCGATGAGCTGGCCCAGGCGCTGGTAATCAATGGTATAATCCGGCCGCATGGGGGTCAGAATGGCCACGCCCGCACCGGTGAACACGGTATTTTTCATCTGTATCAAACCTCCTTACAGGATGGCTTTTCTCAGTCGAAATACCCTTTGGCCGCCAGCAGCTCCGCCATAAGCACGGCACCGCCGGCCGCACCCCGCAGGGTGTTGTGAGAAAGGCAGACAAACTTATAGTCGTACTGGGTATCCGCCCGCAGGCGCCCCACCGAGATGGCCATTCCTCCCTCCAGGTCCCGTTCCAGCCGGGTCTGGGGGCGGTCGTCCTCCTGGAAGTAGTGCAGGAACTGCCCTGGGGCGGAGGGCAGACTAAGCCGCTGGGGCTCGCCCGCAAAGGCCGCCCAGCGCCGGAGGATCTCCTCCTTGGACACCTTTTGCCCAAGGGAGAAAAAGACGGCGGCCAGATGCCCGTCGGTGACCGGCACCCGGATGCACTGGGTGGTGATGTCGGGGCCCTTGGCCTTTACAATTTTGCCGTCCTCCAGGGTGCCCCAGACCTTCAGGGGCTCCTGTTCGCTTTTTTCCTCCTCGCCGCCGATGAAGGGGATGACGTTGTCCATCATCTCGGGCCAGGTGGCAAAGGTTTTGCCGGCGCCGGAAATGGCCTGATAGGTGCAGGCCAGCACCTTGGTAACCCCCAGGTCCATGAGGGGGTGCAGGGCGGGGACATAGCTTTGGATGGAGCAGTTGGACTTGACGGCGACAAAGCCCCGCCGGGTGCCCAGGCGGGCGCGCTGGAAGGGGATGACCCCGGCGTGTTCGGGGTTGATTTCGGGGATGATCATGGGGACGTCGGGGGTGTTCCGGTGGGCGGAGTTGTTGGAGACCACGGGGCATTCCAGTTTGGCATAGGCCTCCTCCAGGGCGCGGGTCTCCTCCTTATTCATATTCACCGCGCAAAAGACAAAGTCCACCGCCGCGGCAATCTGTTCCATGTCGCCCTGGGCGTCCAGCATGGTCATGGCGGCAATTTGTTCCGGGATGGGCGCCGCCATGGCCCAGCGGCCGCCCACCGCCTCCTTGTAGGACTTGCCCGCGCTGCGGGGGGACGCGGCCAGCGCCGTCACCCGAAACCAGGGGTGCTCCGCCAGCAAGGTGATAAACCGCTGGCCCACCATGCCGGTGGCCCCAATGATGCCTACCCGATATTCCTTCATGTCCGTCTGCTCCTTCCTAAACAAAAAGCCGGTTGAAAACCGGCAGTAAATACAATATAATAGAAGCGTTGACCCTCCGTGGGGGAGGAGCCAAAACCGATAGCGCTCCGCCGGTGTGCCCGGCGGCAGTCGCACCCTTGTTCAGGAATGCGACCAGGCGGACGGCCTGCCAAAACCGTCCCCTTCGGCGACTTTACCTTTGATCATGCTTTCCGGCCGGGCGGCCACAGCACATGACGACTCATTAAAGACGCGCCTCTACCAATTGTTTCCCGCGAGACGCCCTCTACTCATACCTTATTCCACTTGTCGGTATGGGATACACGTTGGACGGGAACTCTATGAAGTTTTTTCTTATCTTATCATTTCATGCCGGGGATGTCAAACGGATTTTTCCGGCGTACACAAGAAGAAGGTTTTGTATCTGTGAAGAAGAGTGATTTCTATTACGACCTGCCCCAGGAGCTGATTGCCCAGACCCCCCTGGACCGCCGGGACGCCTCCCGCCTGCTGGTGCTGGACAGGCAGTCGGGCGCCCTGGAGCACCGCCATTTTTACGAGATAGGGGAGTACCTGCGCCCAGGGGACCTGCTGGTGCTCAACGACTCCCGGGTGCTGCCCTCCCGCCTGCTGGGGCAGAAGGAGGGCACGGGGGCGGCCATGGAATTCCTGCTGCTGCGCCAGCTGGAGCAGGACGTCTGGGAGACTATGGTCCGCCCGGGCAAAAAGGCCAAAACCGGCGCCCGGTTTGTCTTTGGGGACGGGCTGCTGCGGGCCCAGGTGCTGGGCGACGCAGAGGACGGTACCCGCCGGGTGCGGTTTGAACACCAGGGCGACAGCCTGTTTGAGGTGCTGGAGGAGGTGGGCAACGTGCCTCTGCCCCCCTACATCACCGAAAAGCTGGCCGACAAGGAGCGGTACCAAACCGTCTATTCCCGGGAGCTGGGCTCCGCCGCGGCGCCCACCGCGGGCCTCCATTTTACCAAGGAGCTGCTGGGGCAGCTGGAGGGGCAGGGGATAGGCGTTGCCTATGTCACCCTCCATGTGGGATTGGGCACCTTTCGGCCTGTAAAGGCAGATGACATTACAGACCATCATATGCACTCCGAGCACTATTCCATCCCCCGGCGCACCGCCCAGCTGGTCAACGAGACCAAGGGGCGGGGGGGACGGGTTATCGCGGTGGGGACCACCTCCTGCCGCACCCTGGAGGCGGCTTACACCGATCATCTGGAGCCCTGCTTTGGGGCCTCCACCGATATTTTTATCTATCCCGGCTATTCCTTTAAGGTGCTGGACGGCCTTATCACCAACTTCCACCTGCCCGAAAGCACCCTGATCATGCTGGTGTCGGCCCTGGCCGGCCGGGAGCGGATTCTCCGCGCCTATGAGGAGGCCATCCGGCAGCAGTACCGCTTTTTCAGCTTTGGGGACGCCATGCTGATTCTATAAACCGGTTTGCAGGACGAAAATCCGGTATTTTCCCCAGCATCGGCGCCGCCGTTATAGATTCTTGAAACCCGAAAGGAAGAACCCATGTATCAGCTGCTAAAACAGGAGGGGGCCGCCCGCCGCGGGACCTTTACCACCGTCCACGGCACCGTGCAGACCCCCGCCTTTATGAATGTGGCCACCAGCGCCGCCATCAAGGGGGGCATTTCCTCCTACGACCTGGGGGACCTGAAATGCCAGGTGGAGCTGTGCAACACCTACCACCTGCACATCCGCCCCGGGGACGACGTCATCCGCCAGCTGGGGGGGCTGCACCGCTTTACCGGCTGGGACAGGCCCATCCTCACCGACAGCGGGGGCTTTCAGGTCTTCTCCCTGGCCACCCTGCGGCGGATTGAGGAGGAGGGGGTCACCTTTGCGTCCCACGTGGACGGCAGGCGGATTTTTATGGGGCCGGAGGAGAGCATGGGCATCCAGTCCAACCTTGCCTCCACCATTGCCATGGCTTTTGACGAGTGCATCGAAAACCCCGCCCCCCGGGCCTATGTACAGGCTTCGGTGGCCCGCACCGCCCGCTGGCTGCACCGGTGCAAGGCGGAGATGGAGCGCCTGAACGCCCTCCCCGACACCCTAAACCCCCGCCAGCTGCTGTTTGGCATCAACCAGGGGGGGACCTACGGGGACATCCGGGTGGATCATATGGAGGAGATTGCCCAGCTGGACCTGGACGGCTATGCCATCGGGGGACTGGCGGTGGGGGAGCCCCCGGAGGTTATGTACGACATCATTGAGGCGGTGGAGCCCCATATGCCCAAGGACAAGCCCCGGTACCTGATGGGGGTGGGCACCCCGGTGAACATCCTGGAGGCGGTGGCCCGGGGGGTGGACCTCTTCGACTGCGTCATGCCCAGCCGCAACGCCCGCCACGGCCACCTGTTTACCTGGCAGGGCATCCTGAACATCCAAAACAACCGGTACGAGCGGGACGGCGGCCCCATTGACGCCGCCTGCGGCTGTCCCACCTGCCAAAGGCACTCCCGGGCCTATGTGCGCCACCTGATGCGGGCAAAGGAAATGCTGGGCATGCGCCTTGCGGTGATGCACAACCTGTGGTTTTACAACACCCTGATGGAGCAGATCCGGGACGCCCTGGACGCCGGAGAATACGAATCCTTCCGCCGCCGGTGGACCCCGGTGCTGGGAAAACGAATTTAGCCAAGTTTTCGCTTGAAACAGCAGAACTTTCCATGTATAATGATTGAGAGTTCCTGTCCGAATCAATTTGGAGGTGTTACCCCTTATGTCTTTTGTACCATACCTATCCCTGCTGACCGCAGACGGGGCGCCGGAGGGAGCCGGCAATATGTTCTCCAGCCTTTTGGTGCCCATTGCCATGCTGGTGGTGCTGTACTTTGTCATGTTCCGTCCCTCCCAGAAAAAGCAGAAGGAAGAGACCAAGATGCGTTCCTCCATCGAGGTGGGGGATGAGATCGTCACCATCGGGGGCATCGTAGGCATTGTGGTCAGCATCAAGGAGGACACCCTGGTGGTGGAAACCGGCAGCGACCGCAGTAAAATCCGCATCCAGCGCTGGGCCATCCAGCAGAACAACACCCCCAAGGAAGAGCCCGCCCCGGCCAAGGCCGCCAAAAAGTAATTGCCGGGGCTGCGCGCAGCCCGGCGGGCATACCCACACTCCTTCCTGAATATATTGTAGTACCGTATAGAAGGAGGAGTGTCCCATGAAAAAGACCAAGCCGAAAAAGAAGGCGGGCGGCGACTCCAGGGCGGTCAGGGGCGCCAACCGGGAGCTGAAGACCGTCGCTCTTTCCTGCCTGACGGGCGTCTGCGTCACCTTTGTCATTCTGGCGGTCGTGGCGCTGGTCATGACCTTTACCGACCTGCCCCACGGCGCCATTACCCCCATTACCATTGCGGCGGTTGTGGCCGGATGCTTTGCGGCGGGCTTTTTCTGCGGCAAGGCCCTGCGGGAAAAAGGGCTGCTTTACGGCTTTATCTGTGGGTCCATTCTGTTTTTGCTGGCCTTTTTCAGCGAACTGCTCTTGGTGGGGGACAAAATCAGCGTACTGCTCCTGTACAAGTATATCATCTACATTGCCAGCGCCATGATCGGCGACGTCCTTGGGGTTAACCGGCGCCGCAAGGTCCATTGACGCCGGGAACATCAAAAGGGAGGATTTATCCATGAAACACGTCAAAACCATCAACAAGGCCAACCTGAAGGAGACCGCCGCCAAGGGTGGCTGCGGCGAATGCCAGGCCTCCTGCCAGTCCGCCTGCAAAACGTCCTGCACCGTGGCCAACCAGAAGTGCGAGAAATAAGAAAAACCCATGGTCAGGACCAAAAGATAAGGGACATACGGTCCCTTATCTTTTTTCGGAAAAGAGGAAATCCTTATGATACACGGATATAAGCAAAACGGATACAACATCATTCTGGATGTAAACAGCGGGGGCGTCCATGTGGTGGACGAGCTTTTTTACGACCTTGCCACCGGCCTGACCCCGCCCCTGGCGCCCCAGTGCCCCCCGGACCTGCTGGACCGGCTGGCCCGTCAGTATGCCCGGGAAGAACTGGAGGAGGCCTACGGCGAGATTCTGGAGCTGTACCGGGGCGGCACCCTGTACAGCGAGGATGATTACGGGCGCTTCCAAAGCCTCATGACCGTCTCGCCCATCAAGGCCATGTGCCTGCACATCTCCCACGACTGCAACCTGCGGTGCCAGTACTGCTTTGCCGGCACCGGGGACTTTGGCACCGGCCACCGGATGGAGATGTCCGAGGAGGTGGGGAAGAAGGCCATCGACTTCCTCCTTGCCCAGTCCCAGGGACGGCGGAATCTGGAGGTGGACTTCTTTGGGGGCGAGCCGCTGCTGAACTTTGAGGTGGTCAAAAAAATTGTGGACTACGCCCGAAGCAAGGAGCAGGCGCACGGCAAGGTGTTCCGTTTTACCATTACCACCAACGGCATGCTGCTGGACGACGGCAAAATTGACTTTCTCAACCGGGAGATGTCCAACATCGTGCTGTCCATAGACGGCCGCCGGGAGGTCAACGACAGGGTCCGCAGCCGGGTAAACGGCGACGGCTGCTACGACGCCATTCTGCCCAAATTCCAGCGTTTGGTACAGCGCCGGGGGGACGGGCAGTATTATGTCCGCGGCACCTTTACCAAATATAACCTGGACTTTGCCCAGGACGTGCTGCACCTGAACGCCTGCGGCTTTGACCAGGTGTCGGTGGAGCCCGTGGTGGCCGACCCCGCGCAGCCCTACGCCCTTACCCAAGAGGACCTGCCTGCCGTGGCCCGGGAGTACGAGCGCCTTGCCCTGGAGCTGCTGGAGCGCAAACGCAGCGGCCATGGCTTTAACTTTTTCCACTTTATGCTGGACCTGGACCAGGGCCCCTGCGCCATCAAGCGGCTGCGGGGCTGCGGCGCGGGCAACGAGTACTGCGCCGTCACCCCGGACGGGGAGGTCTACCCCTGCCACCAGTTTGTGGGCCACCCCCAGTGGAAGATGGGGGACGTCTTTACCGGGCAGGTGGATCAAACCCTCAAGGAGCGCTTTGCCGCCGCCACGGTGCTGGGCAAGGAGGAATGCCGAAGCTGCTGGGCCAAATTTTACTGCAGCGGCGGCTGCAACGCCAACAACCAAACCTACCGCGGCGATATTTTAAAGCCCCACACCCTTTCCTGCGAGATGGAAAAAAAGCGCCTGGAATGCGCCATTATGATGAAGGTCGCCCTGGTGGAGGAGCAGTCCGGCACAGCGCCGGCGGACTGCGAACACTGCGGGGAAGCCTGTGGAGAGGAGGTCCTGGACTATGCCCGTGCTTAGCGCCATCGGCGCCGGCAACATGGCGGGGGCCATCCTCCAGGGGATGCTGTCCTCCGGCGCCCTGCAGGCCGGGGAACTGGGCTTTTTTGATGTGGACCCCCAAAAGCGGGAGGCCCTGGCAAAACGGGGCCTTGTGTCCTTTGACAGCACCCCGGCCCTGTGCCGGGACAGTCATTATCTTCTGCTGTCGGTAAAGCCCCAGGTGGTGCCCGCAGTGCTGGAGGAACTGAAGCCCGTCTTCGACCCCCAGCGCCATGTGCTCATCTCCATTGCCGCCGGCATCTCGGAGGCCTTTCTCCGGGGGGCCCTGGGTAAGGATGCCAAGCTGATTCTGGCCATGCCCAACACCCCCCTTTTAGTGGGCAAGGGGGCCACGGCCATCGCCCGGTGCGGCCCCGTCACCCAGGAGGAATTTGACCGCGCCAAGGGGTTCTTTTCCGGGGCGGGAATGGTGCGGGAGGTCCCCCCGGACCAGCTCAGCGCGGTCATTGCCGTCAACGGCAGCACCCCGGCCTACCTGACACTGATCTCCCAATACTTCTGCCAATACGCCCAGGAGCAGGGCGTGGATTTTGACACCGCCAACCAGCTGTTCGCCCAGACCATGGTGGGGGCCGCCGCCATGCTCACCCAGACGGGGCTCAGCCATCAGGCGCTTATAGACATGGTTACCTCCCCGGGGGGCAC
>CALGIL010000477.1 GCA_937914895.1 uncultured Angelakisella sp. | reverse complement strand
TCTCCGCCGCTTTTGCGCGTTACGCCGGCTGCCGGGGGTCCAGGGACATAAAAAGGAAGGTCACCTCCCGGTCATGGGCGGGGCGGGTGACGGTGGCGGCGGTGCGAAAGCCCAGTTTTTCGTACACCCGGATGGCCCGGAGGTTAAAGTCCGCCACCAGCAGCACCACCGGCCCCCGGTGGCCGTATGCCTCCCGGCCAAAGGTCACGCACCGGCGCACAAAATCCAGGCCCAGCCCCTGTCCGGTGCGGTCCGGCGCCAGGCCCAGGCCGATTTCCATCATGTCCTCGATAAACGTATATTCATACATCCCCACCAGGGCTCCGCCGCCGTCCAGCACCGCGTAGTAGTCGTCCCCGGCGCGGGCCAAAATCCCCGCCAGCTCCGCCTTGCGGTCCTGGGGGCGGACGGTGTAAAAATCGTAGGGCGCAGGGTAGGTCCAGGCAAGGTATTCCCTGGCCTGGGCTTCATTCATGGGGACAACGGCGTAGTCCATGGGGACGCTCCTCCCGCAAAAGATACCTCCACTGTATCCCGGCGGGGGGCAGGCTGTCAAGGGGGGCGGCCGGGGCGTGAATAATATGTTCCCAATTTGATAAAAAATACTGGACAATTTTGTCGAATCCTGTATAATGAAGGCAACGGCGTACTTGGCGGGGACCCAGGTTTACGTCTTTTTTTACAATCACATTTGAATTTACTATTTTATGCACGAATACTACTGACTTTTATGGTGATTTTGTACAATCGATGAATTTCGAAGGTCACAAGAACGGTCACAAAATCATGAAAGTTTCGATGCAAATGGTTTACAAACACCAAAATTTGGTATATAATTTGGTCGAATTCAAAAATTTTGTCGAATCTTTGGCAAATAGGGAGAAAAAGCAAACCAAGTTCCAAAAAACATAGGGTTTTACCTGCTTTGGCCGATCAATTACACTTCAAGTTTGGAGGAGGCAAGCCATGAGTATGGAAGCACTGACGCCCATCCGGCCCATCCAGTCTATGGAGGGCGGTACAGCAGCCCCGGGGGCGCCCTCCATGGGGTCCGGCCTCCCCTTTGCCGACCTGCTGGGCCAGGCAATGCGGGATGTGGCAGACGCCCAGGGAGCCGCCGCCGGCGACGCCGCGGACCTGGTCATGGGCACGGGGGACGACCTGCACAGCATCATGATCCGCTCCGCCATGGAGACCACCGCCATTGAGACCGCCGTGGAGCTGACCACCCGGGTGGTGGCGGTATATAAGGAAATTATGCAGATGCAGGTGTAACAGCCATGCATCTGGTTTTCGTTTTGTGCCCTGAATTTCTGATAAGTTAGGAAAGAAGAAAATGCCGGAACAGCTGAAAGCAGTCGTGGAGAAAATAAAAGAATATTGGGCAAAGCTGTCGGAAAAGACCCGGAAGATTGTTAAATGGGCGGCCCTGGGCATTCTGGCCCTGTCGCTGGTTTTGACAGTGGTGCTGCATACCCTTGGGCAGGGGTATAAGGTCATTTTTCCGGGGATGAGCAACACGGAGGCCACCCAGGTGTACGCCACGCTGCTGGAAATGGGGGTTCAGCCCCAGATTGACAACACGGGCAATGTCCGGGTGCCGGCCGACCAGTGGGACGAGCTGCAGTACCAGCTGTCCGCGCAGGGGTACCCCAAGACCACCCTGTCCTACGATACCTTTTCCAGCATGTCCGGCTTTACCACCACCGAGTTTGAAAAGCGGGTGGCTTTGGTTTACCAGCTGCAGGACAGCATCCGCACCACCCTTTGCCGCTGGGACGGCATTGCGGACGCCACCGTTACCATCAACATCCCCGAGGACACCAACTTTGTCTGGAACCAGGGGGACGACCAGAGCAGCGCCAGCGTGTCGGTGACCATGCGCCCCGGCTATTCCCTGTCGCCGGAGCAGGTATCCGCCATTAAAAACCACACCGCCTCCGCGGTGCCCAAGCTGACCCCCGACCGCGTCACGGTGACGGACTCCGCCACCGGCGTGGAGCCCCCCTCCCTGGAGAACAGCCGCGACCAGTACAACGTGAAGCGGCTGGAATTTGAGCGGCAGATTGAAAAGGCCATCGAGGACAACGTCAAGCGCCTTTTGGTGCCCACCTATGGCGCCGAGGGGGTGACGGCGGTGGCCAAGGTGACCATCGATTATGATAAGATGGTCACCGAAATTAAGGAGATTAAGCCCCAGGAGGACGGCGAGGGCGTCGTCAGCCACCGGGAGGAGCACTACGAGTCGGAGGATGGGGCCGCGGGCGGCATTGCCGGGGAGGAAAACAACACCGACCTGCCCCAGTACCCCAACCTGGAGGGCCTTGCCCCCGAGGACCTCACCCTGTTTGACCGGGTGACCGACTACGAGATCGGCTATATCATGACCCAGATTGAAAAGGGAGAGCCCCTGCTGAAAGAGGCCTCCGTGGCGGTGATTGTGGACGAAAGGTTCCTCAGCCCCGAGCGGGAAAGCCTGCTGCAGGACCTGGTCTCCAAGGGGGCGGGCATCCCCGCGGAGCAGGTCCGGGTGGCCAGCCTGACCCCCGACGACGCAGCCATGCCCGCGGACGCGTCCCCCATTGGGCTGGACCTCCGCCGTCTGCTGATTATTGGCGGGATTGCCCTGGGCGCCGTGGTGCTGATTTTGGTGGTCATCCTGGTGGTTACCCGCCGGGCCCGGCGCAAGCGGCGGATGGCCGAAGCCCAGGCCGCCGAAGAGGAAGAAAATCAGCGCAAGCTCAACCTGGAGCGGGAGATTGACGAGCATAAGCGGATGCTTCAGGAGGAGGCAAAGGCTTCCGCCAATCCCAAGGAAAATGCCATTACCCAGGAGATCCGGGAATTTGCGGAGCGCAACCCCGAAATTACCGCAAACCTGATCAGATCACTCATGAGGGAGGATCGGTAGCCGTGGCGAAGCATAAGTTGACCTCGGTGCAGCGGGCGGCCACAGTGGTCATCGCCCTGGGCGCCCAGCGCGCCTCCAACGTCTACAAATTCCTCAAAGAGGAAGAAATCGAGCAGATTTCCCTGGAAATTGCCAAGCTGGACCGGCTGCTGCCCGAAGAAATGAACGAGACCATCGAGGACTTTTACGGCCTGTGCGTCACCCAGAAGGTCATTAACGAAGGGGGCATCATCTACGCCAGGGACGTCCTGGAAAAAGCCTTCGGCCAGCAGCAGGCGGCCAATTTTATGGAGCGCCTGTCGGCCTCCCTGCGGACTAAATCCTTCGATTTTATCCGCAAGGTGGATTACAAAAGCCTGCAGATGATGTTGCAGAACGAGCACCCCCAAACCATTGCACTGGTGCTCTCCCACGCCCGGGCGGACCAGGCGTCCCAAATTGTGGCGGAGCTGCCCCACGATATGCAGATCGACGTCATCGAGCGCATTGCCAACCTAAACCACGCCTCTCCCGAAATCATCCGGATTGTGGAGCAGAACCTGGAAAAGAAGTTTTCCAGCATCGTTTCCGCCGACCAGATGGAGGTGGGCGGCGTCCCCTACGTGGCGGATATTATGAACCATGTGGACCGGGGCACCGAAAAATACATCTTCGACGAGCTGGGCCAGAAAAACCCCGAGCTCACCGACGAAATCCGCAAGCTGATGTTTGTCTTCGAGGATATTGTCAACCTGTCCAACATGGACATCCAGCGGTTTATCCGCGAGGTGGACACCAAGGATATGGCCATCGCCCTTAAGGCCGCCAACGAGGAGGTCAAGCAGGTCATCCTGCAGAATATGTCCAGCCGTATGCGGGAGGCCATCGAGGAGGACATCCAGTACCTGCACAACGTCCGCCTGCGCGACGTGGAGGAGACCCAGCAGAAGATTGTCGCCGTTATCCGCCAGCTGGAGGAGATGGGCGAGATCGTCATTGCCAAGGGGGAGGAGGACGAAGTGATTGCCTAGGGTGATCAAGCCCGACCAGGTGCGCCGCACCGGAGGTGTGGTCCTCATCCCCGACACCGTCCCCCCCGCACCGGAGGGGGAGGAGGAGCGCGGGGAGGAGTTGGAGCTGCCCCAGGCTGAAACCGAGGCCGTGGGAGAGCCGGAAACAGAGCCGGAGGAAGCGCCCCCGGCGCCCGACCCCGGACAGGTGATGCGGGACGTCATCCAAAGCAACCTCAGCAGCGCCGAGGAGGTATCCCGGCGGGTGATGGCGGTGGCCCGCCTGGAGCGGGAAAAGCTGTTGGAGCAGACCCAGGGCGAGGTGCTGGAGCTGCGGCGGGAGGCCCGGGAGGCCGGCCGCAGGGAGGGCCTTGCCCAGTGTACAAGCCGGGTGGAGGAGGCGCTGGCCGAAGTGGACCGCGCCCTGGAGGAGATGCGGGAGCAGCAGCGCCGGTACTTTGAGGACTACGAAAGGGAGCTGAAGTACCTGGCCCTGGACATTGCCGGAAAAATTATGGGCAAGGCCCTGTCCGCGGACAGTACCGAGCTTGCCGCCCTGGTTCGCCAGGCGGTGGCCACAGTCAAAAACGTGGACTGGATTCAGGTGGAGGTCAGCGACCGTCTGGTCACCCTTATCCACCAGCTGCGAAAGGAATTTGCCCGGGAAAACGGCAAGCAGATCGAGGTCGTCCCCAAAAGCATTCCGCCGGACAGCTGTGTGGTGCACACCTCCGAGGGAATCCTGGATGCCTCGGTGCCGCGGCAGCTGGAAAACCTGCGAAGCCTGTTTGAAAAGATGGACGACGGACAATGACCGCGGAAGGGGGAGGACGACCATGGCGGGCAGAACCATGCCGGACACCTCCGCGGTGCGCCGGGCCGTCCGGCTGGGGGATCTGTACACCCACCAGGGCAGAATCAGCAAAATTGCCGGGGTGACGGTGGAGGCCACCGGCATTACCTGCAACATTGGGGACATCTGCCGCATCTCCATCGGCGAGGACCACGACACCTTTGCCGAGGTGGTGGGCATGAAGGACCACTTGGTCCAGCTGATGCCCTACGCCGAAATTGACGGCATCGGCTTTGACAGCACCGTTGCCAACACCGGCCAAAAGCTAATGATCCGTGTCGGCGACGGCCTTATCGGCCGCACGGTGGACGCCATGGGCCACCCCATCGACGGCGGCCCGGACATCCCCGGCGGGGTCTGCTACCCCATCGGCGGCACCGTTTCCAACCCCATGGACCGGCCCCCCATCACCGAGGTCATCGAGCTGGGGGTAAAGGCCATTGACGGGATGCTGACCATTGGCAAGGGCCAAAGGATGGGCATTTTTGCCGGCAGCGGCGTGGGCAAAAGCACCCTGATGGGCATGATTGCCCAAAACGTCAAGGCCGACGTCAACGTCATCGCCCTGGTGGGCGAGCGCGGGCGCGAGGTGGTGGAATTTATGGAGCGGGACCTGGGGCCGGAGGGCCTGGCCCGCTCGGTGCTGGTGGTGGCAACCTCGGACCAGCCCGCCATGATGCGCAGCAAATGCCCCCTGACCGCCACCACCATTGCCGAATACTTCCGGGACAAGGGCCTCAGCGTGCTGCTGATGATGGATTCCCTCACCCGGTTTTGCATGGCCCAGCGGGAGGTGGGCCTCAGCGTGGGCGAACCCCCGGTGGCCAGGGGCTACACCCCCTCCATCTACTCCGCCCTGCCCAAGCTGCTGGAGCGCTCCGGCAACTTTGAAAAAGGGTCCATCACCGGCATTTACACCGTGCTGGTGGAGGGCGACGACACCAACGAGCCCATCTCGGACACCGTCCGGGGCATCATCGACGGGCATATTGTCCTCTCCCGCAAAATCGCCATGCGGAGCCACTATCCCGCCATCGACATTCTGGGCAGCATCAGCCGTCTGATGAGCGGCATCGTCCCCGAGGAGCACAACCGGGCGGCGGGCAGAATCCGCAGCATGATGTCCGTCCACCAGGATAACGCGGACCTTATTTCCATTGGGGCGTACAAATCCGGCACCAACGCCCAGCTGGACGAGGCCATTTCCCACATGGACGCCATCAACCGCCTGCTGTGTCAGCGGGTGGGCGAAAAGGTGGAGCTTCCGGATACCCTGCAGGAAATGCTGCGCATTGTAGGCTGAAAGGACGGACCATGAAGAAGTTTCGGTTTTCCCTGGACCGGATGCGGGACTATCGGGAGCAGCTGCTGGAGGAAGAGAAGAACACCCTGTCGCGGCTGAACGCCGCCCGGGACCAGATCCAGGGGCGCATCGAGTTTTTGGGCCGGGAATTTGCCCGCATCTCCCGGGAGATGCTTCGGGAGCAGGCGGAGGGCACCCAGATTTCTAAGCTGCGCGCCTACGACACCCGGCTGGACAGCATCCGCCGCCAGCAAAAGCAGCTTCGTGCCGAGCTGGAGCAGGCCCAGCGCAAGGTGGACGCCCAGATGGGCGTGGTGCTGGCCGCCTCCCAGGAGGTCAGTAAGCTGGACAAGCTGGAGGAGCGCCAGCTGGAGGAGTACAAAAAAGACGCCGCCAAGGAGGAGGAGCTGTTCATCAGCGAGCTGGTGTCCTCCGACTCCATACGCAAACAAATCTCGTAGCCGCACCCGCGGCTATGACCCCACGAAAGGAGGTGAGAGAAATGAACGAAGCAATGATTACGCAAAGAACACCGGATATGGGAACGGTGGGCTGGCGCGGCCTGGCCGCGGCGGAAGGAGAAGCGCCCGCGGGCGACGCCTTTGCCCTGCTGCTGGCACAGCTGCTGGGGCTGGGCGAAGGTCCGGCGGACCCGGACGCCCTGCTGGCCGGGCTGCAAAATCCCGTCCGGACCGCCCCGGAGGACGGATGGGAGGAAGCCATGGAGCTGATGGCCCAGCTGTACCTTTCGGCGGGAGCGGCGCCCACCCTGACCATTCCGGTCCCGGAACAAGCCCCCGACACGGCCATGACCCAAGCGGCCCCACAGGGCATTCCCGGGGCGCAGCCCCTGGCGGAGGCTTTGACGGCCCAGATGGCCCAGGCACTTCAGGCGCTGCCCACGGCCGCCCCGGCGGAAACCGGAGAGAAGCACAGCCAATTCCCCTTGCAGAGCCAGCCGGCCGTTACCCCCCTGGCGGAGCAGCCGGAGGTGCTGGCGGACCCCGCGGCGGACCCACCGTCCCGGCTGCCGGACCTGGAGGCGTTCCAGTTCCAGGCGGCGGTGCGCCGGGTGGCGGACCAGCTGGGCGACAGGCCCAAAGCACAAAAGACCCAGACCCCGGACATCGACGCCCTGCAGGCGGCGGTGGAGCAAAAGCAGTTTGTGCCCGACCAGGGCAGGACGCTGGAAGCCACGGCCCCGCCGGCCCAGGCGGAAGCCCGGGAGATCATCCCCCAGCTGCGCATCGGCATTTTGGAAAACCTGGCCGCGGGCAAAGGGGAATTTGTGGTCCGGCTGAAGCCCGAAGGACTGGGTGAGATTACCGTTAAGCTGGTGGAAAAGGAAGGCAGGGTCCTCCTGAACATCCTGACGTCCAGCCCCCAGGTAGCCCAGGCCCTCAACCGCGGCGCGGCGGCCCTGCAAACCGCTCTGACCCCCCTGCAGGCCGAGCTGCAGGAAATTGCGGTGGCGGAGAGCTATACGGCGGCGGGACAGCAGCCCCAGCAGCAAAACCAAAACCACAGGCCCGGACAGCAGCCCGACCGCGAGGCCCGGGGACGCACATCCCTTTTCCCGGACCGGCTTTTGGAGGACATTCCGCCGGCCGCGGCATCCGGCACGCTGTATGGCGGGGCCCTGAACGCCTACATCTGACCCAAAGGAGGAACGCCCAGTGACAGATTCCATTGGCAGCAGCGGCTACCGCGACTACTACACCAATTATTACAGCGACGCCGTGGGAGATACCGGCAGCACCAGCGGCACGGGCGGCACTTACAGCGCCGTATTTACGGACAAGCAAAACGGCGTGACGGTGGACGACTTTTTAAGCCTGATGGTGGCCCAGCTGAAAAACCAGGATTTTATGAACCCCGTGGACGACACCCAGTTTGTCACCCAGATGGCGCAGTTTGCCACCATGCAGCAAATGCAGGAGATGGCCGAGTACATGAAGACCAACTACGTCCTGTCCCTGGTGGGCCAGGAGGTGACCGCGGCCAGGTTTACGGTGTCCGGCGCCCTGGAAAAGGAGACGGGGACCATCCAGCGCATTTCCATTGTGGACAACGAGTTCAGCGTCTATGTCAACGGCAAAAAGTTCAGCTTGGCGCAGATTATGGAGTACCACGACAAAACCACCGCGGAAACACAGCTCCCCGAGGACGGTGGCGACGACCAGGGCGGGGACGGCCAGGAAACATGATCCCCCGCGGCACCCCAGCCGGCAGGGAAGGGAGAGACAGTCATGGATGACAGGATTCTTCAGAATCGCCTGACAAGGCCGGTTGTAACCGGCACCCCCGGCACAGCCCCGCAAAAGCCCCACAAGCCCGAGGACGAACCCCAGGGCCAGCCCTTTCGGGAGCTTTTGCAGCAGCAGATGGCCGGACGGCAGTCCATCCAATTTTCCAAGCACGCGGCCAGCCGCATCCAGGAGCGCAGCATTGAAATTACCCCCGGAAGCATGGAGCGCCTGCAGGAGGGCATGGCCCTTGCCCGGCAGAAGGGCCTGGACGACACGCTGATTCTGGTGGACCGCACGGCCTTTATTGTCAGCGCAAAAAACGGCACCATCATCACCGCCCTGGGCGAGGGCGACCTGAAAGGAAACGTCATTACCAACATTACGGGAACCGTCATCATTTAGCTGGACCTTTTGGAGGCTACTTGGGCCCCGACTGACAGAGGGACCCGGACGGTTCGCACAAAAGGAGGATTTTTGCATTATGGTCAGATCGATGTATTCCGGTGTGGCGGGCATGAAGGCCCACCAGACCCGCATGGACGTCATCGGCAACAACATTGCCAACGTCAATACCTACGGCTTTAAATCCAGCCGCGCCACCTTCCGCGATATGTACTACCAAAGCGTCCGCGGCGCCGCCGCGGCCACCACCAACCGGGGCGGCATCAACCCCTCCTCGGTGGGCTACGGCGCCTCCATTTCCAGCGTGGACCTGCTGATGGGCCAGTCCACCATGACCCCCACGGGCAACCCCCTGGACGTGGCCATTACCGGCGAGGGCTTTTTGCAGGTCATGGATAACGACGGCAACATCTTTTACACCAAGGCCGGCATGCTGGACATCGACGCGGCGGGCAACCTCATCGATTCCAACGGCTACTTTGTCCTGGGCACCTCGGGCAACCCCCTGGGCGTGGCCCCCGGCAGCAATAAAATTCAGTTCAGCATCCCCTCCGTCAGCCAAAAGGCCGGCGGGTACGCGGGGTCCATCAACGGCAAGGCCTTTACCATCACCGCCGGCAACCCCACCAAGGAGGGCAACGTCAACTTCAACTTCTCCCTGGCCACCGACCTGCCCCTGCACAAAAGGGCGGAGGCGGTCCTGGACGGGACGGGCAACATTACCGTCCGCCTGAATTCCAACGAGGTCTTTGCCAACATGGCGGACCTGACCGACGCCGTCAACGACGCCATCACCGAGGCCAACAAGGGCGCGCAGCACCCCGCGGGGAGCTTTACCCTGGACATGGACCCCGATTTTGCAAATCTGACCGGTGCCCAGCTGGTGGACGATAACTTCGGCTATGTAAAGGGCAGCGTGACGGTGGGCTCCGGCATGTTTGGCGGCTTCGGCTTTGTGTCCGTGGGGGATAAGTTTTCTTCCTCCGGCGCCATCACCTACTCGATGGAACAGACGGTGCCGGATGTGGGCGACACCTTTGAGGAATATCTGACCATTACGGCGGTGGTGGACGGAAAAACCTATTCGGCGCAGATCAAGAAAAGCCAGATGGCCTCCGCCGGGTCGGTCCTGCTGAAAAACGAGGACATCGGGGCGGACAAGGACGACACCATTACCCTGACCTACCCCAAATATGACGCCGTCATCGGCACAAACAATGGTGGAGACGGCACCCACGCAACGCCCTATACCTGGGCGGATGCCGCGGGGACGGCGGCGGCCAGCGTACCCTCCAAGGACCTGGGCCTGGGCGGCAGCAGCTTCAAGCTCACCGGCGGCACCGTGGGCGGCCCCCAGACCATCAAGGACCTCACCGGCATCGCCATCGGCTCCGACGGCACCATCAACGCCAGCCACGCCGAGCTTGGCAACCTGGTCATCGGCCGCATCGACCTTGCCACCTTTGATAACCCCAAGGGCCTTGTCCAAAGCGGCAACAGCTACTTTGCCTGGAGCCAGAACTCCGGAGAACCGGGCATTGCCATCCCCGGCGAGCACGGCACCGGCGCCCTGAAGGGCAGCGCCCTGGAGATGTCCAACGTGGACCTGTCCCAGGAGTTTTCGGACATGATTACCACCCAGCGGGGTTTTCAGGCCAACTCCCGGCTCATCACCGTATCCGACACCATGCTGGAGGAACTGATCAATCTGAAGCGGTAAGCCCCCCGACCCCTGCGGCCCATGGCGGCGGCGCGCGCCGCCGCCATGGGTGGGCCAAACAAATGCGGACACCCCCTTGCCCAAGGGACAGGAAGTGAGGAAACAACATGATTACACTGACAAAGCTGCGCGGCGAAGAATTTGTGCTCAACTCCGACCTCATCGAGACTGTGACCGAAAACCCCGACACCACCATTGTGCTCACCAACGGCAACGTGCTCATTGTCCGGGAGCCCATGGAGGAGGTCGTGCGAAAGGTCATGGAGTTCCGCAAACAGGTCCGGTTTCCGTAATGGCGTGCGCCGCTTGTACATCAAGGATGAGGATGTGAATGTAAATCCATGGATATCATGTCGATTGTTGCCACCGTACTAAGTGTCCTGGTCATTTTGTACGGCATTGTCTTTACGGATGCGGGCATTGTTTGGGCAAACCTGAAAAACTTTGTGGATATTCCCAGCGTCATTGTCACCATCGGCGGCACGGCTGTGGCGCTGATGATGTCCTATCCCCTTGGCGCCTGGCTCAAAATCCCCAAACACCTGAGGATTGTCTACTTTCCCACCAAATACGACCCCATCAAGTACATCCAGCAGATTGTGGACCTGGCCACCGAGGCCCGCATCAACGGCCTTTTGTCCCTGGAAAGCAAGCTGGCGGACACCCAGGACGTCTTTTTAAAAAACAGCATGATGCTGGTGGTGGACGCCGTGGACCCGGAAAAGGTGCGGGAGCTGCTGGCCACGGAGCTGGAGTATATGGATGACCGCCACGCCCAGGACCGGGAATTTTACGACCGGGGGGCGGCCTTTGCCCCCGCCTTCGGAATGATCGGCACCCTGATGGGGCTGATCAACCTGCTTAAGCAGATGGACGACGCCTCCAAGGTGGCCCCCGCCATGGCCCTGGCCCTGGTGACCACCTTTTACGGCTCTGTGCTGGCTAACATGCTCTTTATGCCCATCTCCAACAAGCTGAAAATCCGCCACGAGGAGGAGTACCTGTGCAAGATGATCGTGGCCGAAGGCGTCCAGTCCATTCAGGCGGGGGACAACCCCCGGTTTATTGAAGAAAAGCTGACCCAGCTGCTGCCCGGCTCCCTGACCCGGAAGCGGTCCGTAACCAGGGGCGGGGAAGAGGCCAGAAGCGGCCGGACTTAAACAGGCCCCCC
>CALGIL010000476.1 GCA_937914895.1 uncultured Angelakisella sp. | reverse complement strand
CAAAAGAAAAGTCTAGTTTTATTTGTGCCCATTTGCTACACTGGATGCAAAGGAGTGATAAAACCATGAACAAAGTAAAGCTTGAAAACCGGCCCGTGGGGCCCTTTCCCGCGGCGCTGGCGGGCGCCATGGTGGACGGTAGGCCCAACTACGCGGCGGTGGGGGCCGCGGGCTGCGTCTGTCTGGACCCGGTGCTGTACGTATCGCTGAAAAGCACCCACTACACAACCGCCGGTGTCCGGAAAAGCGGGTACTTCAGCATCAACATCCCCTCGGCGGACCTGCTGCCCCAGACGGATTTTTGCGGTCTTGTCTCGGGCGGGGACAGGGACAAAGCCCAGCTGTTCCACTCGTTTTTTGACGCTGCCGGGGATGCCCCCATGATCGAGGAATGCCCCCTGAACTTCCTCTGTAAGGTGTTCCAGACCACCCAGGTTCGGGGGTTTGAGGTGTTTTTCGGCGAGGTGGTGGCCGCCTATGCGTCCCAGGGTGCCATGGTGGACGGCCAGCCGGATGTCCAAAAAATCGATCCCATTATCATGATGGGCGCCAGCTACTGCGGCGTGGGCGGGGTCATCGGACACCCCTTTGCGGAGGGCAAGGCCCTGCTGTAATCCGACCGGGCGGCAAAAAACAGGAGCGGCATAGCCGCTCCTGTTTGCGCGTTTGTTACAGCCTAAACTTCCCCAGGGTCAGGCGCAGGGCCTTAGTTCGGGTGTGCGTAGCGCCTGTTTACACAGTACCAGCGAAATTCCTCCTGAGAAACAATGGTACCGTACCCACAGTTTTCGCAGACGGTGGTCGTGGTGACGATGCGCATCTGCTCTCGGTCTCGATAAGCGGGGTTCGTCGGACAGTCACGCCATGTACTTTCATTACTGACCCAAGTGCTGTAAGAAAGGGAAGGAATAAAAGAAAATTCCCCGCAGCCAGGGCACACAGCGGCTGCCGGGTCTGGCTCCAAAAGGCTCACTTTTTCATGGCTGTGCCCACCGTCTGCGGCACAGGGAGCCATTTCTTCCGTGGCGGCCCGCTGGGTAGC
>CALGIL010000475.1 GCA_937914895.1 uncultured Angelakisella sp. | reverse complement strand
TACATGATGAGCGAAAAAATCGCAGTTCTTGTTGATTCTGGCAGGTCTTTATACCCTGACCGTCCCCACCGGCGGCGGAAAAACGGTGGCGTCCATGGCCTTCGCCCTAAATCACGCTAAAAATCACGGCATGGGGCGTATCATCTATATCATCCCCTACACCAGCATCATCGAGCAGACCCACGCGGTCTTCAGCGAGATTTTCGGCGAGGAAAACGTGGTCGCCCACTACGCGGACGTCCAGTACAAAACCGAGGAGGATGGCGCCTATACCGACCGGCGCAGGCTGGCGGCGGAAAACTGGGACGCACCCATCATCCTTACCACCTCCGTGCAGTTTTTTGAGTCCCTGTACGCCAACCGCCCGTCCCGGTGCCGCAAGCTGCACAACATCGCCGGCAGCGTCCTGATTTTTGACGAGGCGCAGATGCTCCCCGTGCCCTATCTGCGGCCCTGCGTTTCGGCCATAGCGCAGCTGGTGGACCGGTATGGGTGTACGGCCGTGCTGTGCACCGCCACCCAGCCGTCGCTGAATCCGCTGTTTGACGCCTGCCGCAGGGAAAATACCCTGCGGGAGATCTGCCCGTGGGATTTGGCGGAGGACCCCGTCTTTCGCCGGGTCACCTTTGCGCGGGAGGGCACCCTGAACAATGCCCGGCTGGCGGACCGGCTGGGCGCGGAAAAGCAGGTGCTCTGCGTCGTCAACAGCCGCAGGCAGGCCCAGGAGCTCTATGCCCTGCTGGAGGAGGAGGGGAGCTATCACCTTTCGACCACCATGTACCCCCTCCACCGGCGGCGGGTGCTTGGGGAGATACGCGGCAGGCTTAGGGAGGGCCAGCCCTGCCGGGTGGTCTCCACCAGCCTGGTGGAGGCGGGGGTGGACGTGGACTTTCCCACGGTTTACAAGGCGCTGGCGGGGCTGGATTCCATGCTGCAGGCGGCGGGCCGGTGCAACCGGGAGGGCAGGCGCCCGGCCAAAGACAGCATTGTGCACCTTTTTAAAAGCGAGGCCTGGGCTCCGGAGGTCATCCGGCAGAACGTGGCCGCCGCCGAGGGCACCCTGCGCACCTTTGAGGACCTTTTGTCCCCCCGGACGGTGGAGGCGTATTTTCAGCTTCTTTACTACACCCTCAAGGGTCCGGCGGCCCTGGACGCCAAGGGGATTTTGGCCGAAATCCAGGATTCCTTTATGCCCTTTGCCTCCGTTGCGTCCCGCTTCCGGCTCATCGAAGGGGCGGACCACTTCATCTATATCCCCCTGGAGGGCGGGGAGGCGCTGGCGGAGGAGCTGAAGTACGCCGGGGTAAGCAGGGGGCTGATGAGAAGGCTGGGCCCCTATGCCGTGGGGGTGTACCCCCGGCAGTTTCAGGCGCTGACAGAGTGCGGGGCCGCCCAGCGGGTGACCGAAAATACGGCGGTCCTGTGCGATCTGGCCCAGTACAGCAAAACCACCGGGCTGTCCCTTGAGGCCGGCGGGGGCTTGGGATATATTATTTAAAGGGAACCTGTGTCTGTGGGCGGGCCGTACCGGTGCGGCCTGCCCCGGATATGGGTCCCGCAGAGGAAAGGGGGAGATGGAAATGGCCGTACAGGTGGAGGTATGGGGCGAGTATGCCTGCTTTACCCGCCCGGAGATGAAGGTGGAGCGGGTCAGCTACGACGTCATGACGCCCTCCGCCGCCCGGGGGCTGCTGGAAGCGATTTACTGGCACCCGGGTATGCGGTGGGTCATTGACAGGATCTATGTCCTAAAACCCATTGACTTTACCAACATCCGCAGGAACGAGGTCAAGTCAAAAATCTCCGGGCGCAGCGTGGGCGCCGTTATGAAGGGCGGCCGGGGGCCGCTGTTTATCAGCACCGCCGACGACATCCAGCAAAGGGCGGCCATGGTGCTAAGGGACGTCCGCTATGTCATCGAGGCCCACTTCGAAATGACCGCCCAGGCCGCCGCCGGCGACAACCGGGGCAAGTTCAGCGACATCATGCGCCGCCGGCTGGAAAAAGGGCAGTGCTACCACCAGCCCTGCTTCGGCTGCCGGGAATTTCCCGCCCACTTTAGAAAATGGGAGGGCGGCGAGATTGTGACCGCCTACCCCGGCGAGGAAAAGGACCTGGGCTTTATGCTGTATGATCTGGATTACAGCGACCCCGACAACATCACGCCGCAGTTTTTCAGGGCGGCGCTCCGGGGGGGCGTCCTGGACCTTCGGGACTGTGAGGTGTTTAAATGATCCTTCAGGCTTTGACGGATTATTACGAGGCGCTGGCCCAGAGGGGTATGATCTCCCGGCCGGGCTGGGCCAGGGCAAGGGTGTCCTATGCTCTGGAGCTGGATGGGGACGGGGGGCTGCTTCAGGTGTACCCCCTGAAGCAGGAGATCCAGGTGGGCAATAAGCTGGAGCTGCGCCCCATGGAGCTGGAGCTGCCGGCCCCCGCAAAACGGACGGTGGGCATAGCGTCCAACCTGCTGTGGGACAACCCCGCCTATCTGCTGGGCATGGATGGAAAGGATAAGCCCCAGCGGGCCAGGCGCTGCTTTGCCGCGGCGGGGGAGCTCCACCGCCTGGTGCTGGGCGGCCTGGAAGACCCCTTTGCCCGGGCCATCTGCCGGCACTTTGACCGCTGGAACCCGGCGGAGGCCCCGGCGGACTCCCGGCTGGAGGACTGCATGCCGGACCTTTTAAAGGGCGTAAACCTGGTCTTTCTGTTCCGGGGGGGCTATCCCTCGCAAAACCCCGCCATCGCAAAGGCGTGGCAGGCGTACTACGACCAAAGCGGACAGGGGCAGGACCGCCTGCGCTGCCTTGTCACCGGCGAGGAAGCCGAACCCATGTCGGTGCATCCGGCCATCAAGGGGGTGCAGGGGGCACAGTCCAGCGGCGCGGCCCTGGTTTCCTTTAACGCCCCGGCGTTCTGTTCCTATGGCAGGGAACAGAACCTGAACGCCCCGGTGGGCAAGTACGCGTCCTTTGCCTACACCACCGCCCTCAATCACCTGCTTTCGGACCGGCGCCACGTAAAGCGCTTTGGGGACACCACCCTTGTGTACTGGGCGAGTTTATGGGGGCCATATCCCGGGGCGAACCGGCCAAC
>CALGIL010000474.1 GCA_937914895.1 uncultured Angelakisella sp. | reverse complement strand
CCAGCCAATCGGCCTTTTCTTCGGGGGTCAGGGGCTGGGGCCGGGCGGCAAAGGTGTTTTCCCAGGCCCCGTCCCCCAGCACATCCTCGCTGTGGTCCGACACGTAGACATCCACGGCGTTGTCCCGGTCGGCGCGGCCCAGGCCCTGGCGGAAGGGGAGGTCCAGCACCCGGGGATGCTGGCGCAGCCACCAGGCATCCGCCTTACCCCCGGCCAGGCGGGTGCAGTGGATGCGGGACTGCTGGCCGGCCCCCACCCCGATGACCTGGCCGCCCTTGGCGTAGCAGACCGAGTTGGACTGGGTGTACTTGAGGGTGATGAGGGAGATGAGAAGGTCCAACACCGCCGCCGGGGGCAGGTCCTTTTCCCGGGTGGGAAGGGTCCCCAGCAGGTCCTTTGTAATGCGGATGTCGTTTCGGCCCTGCTCAAAGGTGATGCCGAAGACCTCCTTGCGCTCCAGGGCCGGGGGATTGTAATCGGGGTCGATTTCCACAATGTTGTAGGCCCCGCCCCGCTTTTCTTTGAGTACCGCCAGGGCGTCGGCGTCATAGCCGGGGGCGATGATGCCGTCGGAGACCTCCCGGCGGATGAGCCGGGCGGTGGCAAGGTCGCAGGGGTCGCTGAGGGCGATCCAGTCGCCGAAGGAGGACACCCGGTCGGCGCCCCGGGCCCGGGCATAGGCGCAGGCCAGGGGGGACAGGTCCTCCTCCCCGATAAAACAGGCCCGGCGCAGGGCGTCGTCCAAAGGCAGGCCCACAGCGGCCCCGGCGGGGCTGACGTGCTTAAAGGAGGCGGCGGCGGGCAGGCCGGCGGCCTCCCGCAGCTCCCGCACCAGCTGCCAGCCGTTCAGGGCATCCAAAAAGTTGATGTACCCGGGCCGGCCGCACAGCACCCGGACGGGCAGCTCCCCCTCCCCCGCAAAAATGCGGGCGGGGCGCTGGTTGGGGTTGCAGCCGTACTTCAGTTCCAGTTCGCTTGCCATGACGGGGCCTCCTCTTTCTGTCGGTACCGGTTGATGATCCGGGTGTCCTCCCGGCCGTCCCCCAGGCGGACGGTGCGGACAAACAGGGACACCCGGTTGTCCTCGCTGAGGCTTTCCCAAAGGGCGGCGGCGATGTCGTCCAGGCCGCCCCGGAGGGCCACCGCCCTGGGTTCCCCCTCAAAGGAGGGGAGAGCCGGAGAACCGTCCCCCAGATAGGTGTGGAGAAGGCGGCCCTGCCCCGCCAGGGGCTGGGGGTACTCCCAAAAAAAGCGCTCCGCGGAGCGGGGGTCGCCCCCGCCGCTTTTCAGAATGCTCAGCTTGTAGGAAAGGGCGCCGCCCTCCGCCGTCATCACCCCCGAGATGCGGGGGGTGTAGTTGGGGGCGTCCGGCTCAAAGGTGCGGGTGCGCAGGGCCTCCTCAAAGGTGCCGCCCCGGCCCAGGGCCGCCCGGATGGTGTCGGTCTGGTCCCCGTTGGTGACAATGGTGGTATCCCCCACCTTGTCCACCGGGGTGTACAAAATGAGGGAGGGATCGGTCACCCGGGCGGAGTCGGCCGCCTGGGTGGCAATGCCCGCCCCCCTGGGGACAAACACCCGGTTTTTGCTGTTGGGGCTGCGCCCCATGATGAAGTAGGCCATCACCCCGCACAGGCCGTCCTGGTCCAGGCCCATTAAAATCCCCCGCCCGGGGTAGGGGTTTTGCCCCAGGTGGCTTAGCTCCAGCAGCTCCATGCCCATTCCTCCTGTCTTTGCCGCCTTTGTCCCGGCGGCGCAAAGGGCCATGGCGCACCCCGCGCCATGGCCCTGGTCCCTTGTGTTCCGCCGGCCGTCCGTGGGGATGGGGCGCGCCCGTCCTGTCTGTCCTCCTGCCGGGGGTGGGGCGGGCTCAGTCCTTGGCCTCCGCCCGCAGCATGCCGTACTCCCCCACCTCCCGAAAGCCCAGGCGGTGGTAGATGCGCCCGGCGGCGGGGTTATTGTAAAACAGGCAGAGGAACTCCCTGCCCTCCTTCATCAGATCCCGGCAGAGACGGCTGACCGCCAGGGAGGCAAGGCCCCGCCCCCGGTAGTCGGGGTGGGTGCCCACCCCCACAACCATGGCGGACCGGGAATTGCCCGCCGTGGCGCTGGCCGCGGCCACCAGCCGGTCCCCGTCAAAAAAGCCGTAGGTGCGGTCCCCCCGCTCCATCTCCCGGCGCTTGGCCGCGGCGGCCTGGGCCTCCCGCCCGGCGTAATCCGCGGCCCATTCGTCCAGCTGGCAGTACAGCCCGATGAGCAGCTCCGCCTCGTCGGGGGCCAGGGCGTAAAAGCCAAGGCCGGCGGCGGGGTCCTCTTCCCCCTGCCGGGGCGGCAGAGGCTCCACCCGGTCCAGGCGGGACAGATAGGTCCGGGAAAGCCTGGCCCCGGGATAATAGGCGTACAGGCGCTGCAAAAGGCTGTACTTGCCGCTGACCACCCGAAAGCTGCGGGTCTGCAAAAAGCCAAAGACTTCGGCGGCGTCATAGTCCGGGTTATGGCTGTACAGCACGCGGTCGCCCATATATTCCAGCACCAGCCAGTCATAGCCGCCGCCGGGGGCGTCCTTTACAAAGACGGCGCAGTCCCCGCCGTCCAGGCCAAAGTTTTCAATATCCCCAATGATGAACAGATTGTATTCCGGCTGGGCACCCACATAGGAAAGAATCTCCCCCCGCTCGGCCCCGGCGGCCCGGCGCACCCCGGCGGGCAGCTGCGTCTCGCTCATGTCCTCTTGTCCTTTCAGTCGTTAAACTCCTCCGAGATAAGGTAGCGGCGGCCTTCCTGTTCGGCCAGCAGGCTAAGCCCCCCCACGACGGCGGCAATGCCCGCCGCCCAGGCCAGGGTAAGCAGCATGCATTTAACAAGGGCTCTGATGGCTTTCATAATGGGTCCTCCCGTCTTTAGAAATCAAAAGCCGGGCGGGGCCGGGCGCCCCATGGGCGCGGCGCCGCCTTAGTACCGTACAATTTGGAAGGGGGTCAGGGCGTCCGGAGCGTACCGCCGCCCGCCGGTAAAGTCCGTGGGCGCCATGGCGCCCTGGTGGGGCTTGTCCGGGTCGTCGCTGAGCTTATAGAAGTTGCCCGGCAGAACGCCGCCCTCCCGCAGGGCCCCCCGCCCCAGCTCCCGGTCCGCCAGGTCCCGGTCCAGGGCGATGGCAATGCCCCAGTATACCCCCTGCAGGTCCTCCCCCTCCACGGCGTGGGCCAGGCAGTCCAGGTTTTTGTCCCTGCCGCCGGCGCGGCAAAGACAGCCGAAGGCGCCGTCCGCCCGTACCCAGGGGATTAAAAGGCGGCCCCCATCCGGGGCGGCAAACACCGCCTCCAGGCGGCTGTCCGGACGGGGAAAGGCCTCAAAGGCCCACATGCGCACCACCAGCTGGGCCGGCGTAAGGCAGACCTGGGCCTGGGCATAGGGCATATAATCCCGCTTTTCCAGCGGATAATATGTGATTTTATAAGTAGGCAGGGCGTCATAGTTGGGCGCCGCCGGCTGCAGGCAGATGATGGGTCCCAAGGGTGTGCCCCCTCCTTTTCTTTCTGCTGGATGCGCTTTCTGTTTTTAGTATAGCACAGGACACACCGGAAGGAAAGTGCGCGAATGGGGCCATTTCGTTGCAAAATTATGAATTTTTAGGGGAAAGCCCGGGCAAAAAGCGCCACCGCAAAGCGGCGTTTTCTGCCCGGGCCGGGGGGGACTGGGGTAAGACGCGGATTACTGCTGCAGCAGCTGGGTGGGGTCCACCGACACGCCGTTTTTGCTCATCTCCAGGTGGATATGGGGGTCCAGGGAGATTTCCGCGGGAATCTGGTCCAGGGTGCCCAGGGTGTCGCCAGCCTTGACCTTGCCGCCCGTCTTCAGGGCGGGGTCCACCCGGACGCCGCTGTACACCGTCACATGGCCGTCGGGGTGCTCCAGCTGGATCATGCCGCCCCAGAGGGGGTCGTTGGAGATGGCCGCAATGACGCCGTCACCCACCGCCAGCACCGGGGCGTCCTGGCCGCCCCCGATGTCCAGGGCGTCGTGGGAGCGCCAGACATTAAGGGTCTTGTTCTTGACCAGCTCACCGCCGCTGTAAGGAGTGATGACCTGACCGCCGGCGATGGGCCACTGATAGGAGACTGTCTGCTGTGTGGGCTGCAACCCTTGCGCTGTGGATGTATCGGCAGGTTTGGTAACCTTTCCAGCAGACGACGGCGATGCAGAAGAGGAGGAAGAGCCCTGCGACGGCTTTGTGATGTCCTCCTGGGATTCCCCGGCGGGAACCTGGGGCGAGGCGGGCGGCTGACTGTCTGGCCATTGTTTGTCCTCCGTACTGACGTTTTGGTCCACAACCCGGCCGTTATTTTTGTCGATGGAATCCAAGGTGCGGTTGGCCAGCGTCCATGCGGTGGCGGACGCACCGACGATACACACCGCAAGGGCAATATAGAACCCCTTGGCCTTGATATAACTGAAAAACTTGTTCTCTTTCATGGCTACTTTCCTTTGCTCCATTCTCCGCACCTTGTTGCCTTGGGATAGGACGCCTCCGGCCCCCCTGTGCGGAAAGGGACCGGCCGAACATAACGCCGCGGACATGGGAGACCGGGCCATTATCAGTAGATAGTTTTCACCTCCGCCCCCGATTTATACAAGTTCAGGGTTTGCGGTCCGATTTTTTTATAAAGAGGCCCCAGCCGTTTTCCCGCAGGATTTTTCGGGCGCTCCACAGCTCCCGGACGCCGATGGCCAGAATCAGCCCCCCGAACAGACGCCCCAGCAGGTCCTCGGTAAGCATCCCCGCGCCCAGGGAGCCCGCCGCCACCCCCAGAAGGCCGCCC
>CALGIL010000473.1 GCA_937914895.1 uncultured Angelakisella sp. | reverse complement strand
GCCAAACTTTGGCTAAAATCAGGGCCCCGCCCACAGGGCAAAAAGTCCCTTGGCCCCCTGGCCAACATAGCGGTACGCGCAGGCCCTGCCCGCCAGGGTATCAACCCCCCGGAGGGAAACCTGAGGGTTTTTATAGAATCAGTACGATAGAGATGGGGTGACTGCCACGGAGCGTAAAGTGACGGTAGACGGCAAAACACTTCTGATGACCAGTGAGGTCAGGGATGACCCGGCCCGGCGGGCCGCCTTCAACAGGCTGACCCGGCAGGTGTTCGGCTTCGACTTTCAGGCGTGGTACGACGGGGGCTACTGGGGGGACCGGTATATCCCCTACCTGCTGCTGGAGGGGGACCGGGCGGTGGCCAATGTCTCGGTCAACGTCATGGACTTCCAGACCGCCCAGGGGCCCCGCTGGCTGGGACAGCTGGGCACCGTGATGACCGACCCCGGCTGCCGCGGCAGGGGCTTTTGCCGCCTTCTTTTGGAGCAGGTGCTGGAGGAATGGACCGGCCAGTGCGACGGCATCTACCTGTACGCCAACCAGACGGTGCTGGGCCTTTACCCCAAGTTCGGCTTCCACCGGCAGGAGGAGCTGCAGCACGTGGGCACGCCCCCGCCCCCAAACGGCCTTGGGGTGCGCCGCCTGGAGATGGGCCGGGAGGCCGACCGCCGGCTGCTGCTGCGCGCCTATAAGCAGTCCAACCCCTTTTCGGCCTGCGCCATGACCGACAACCAGGGGCTTTTGATGTTTTACTGCACCGGGATGATGAAAAACGACGTCTACCACATCCCGGAGCTGGACGCGGTGGCGGTGGCCCTGTACAGCGGGCACACCATGGTGCTGGCGGACGTGTTCTGCGGCGGCGGGATGCCCATGGAGGCGGTGGTGGGCGCTCTGGCGGAGCCGGGGACCACCCGGGTGGTTTATGGGTTTTCCCCCCTGGACCCCCGGGGATGCAGCCCCAAGCCCATGCGGCAGGAGGACACGGTGCTGTTTGCGCTGGGGGACTGGGACGGGGTTTTTCAGGACCCGTCCGTCATGATGCCCCTGCTGTCCCACGCCTGAAAAATCGGCCCGCGCCCGGGGCGGGAATGACCCCGCAAAACGCCCGCTTTGCAGGAAAGCATCTGCAAATGATGCGCTTTTGCCGGTGCGATGGGGGATTTTCCGGCAAATCTGCAAGAAGGCACAGGCAAAACCTGCGAAATTTATACAGCTTTGCCCGTTGCGCCCCGGGGCAAGAGACGGTATAATAAAAAGGTGCGCATATCATGAAGAATGGCCTATATGAAACAGTGGTGGAGATACGGAGTCGCCTGTGGCATATGTGGACATAGACGCCGGACACAGGTTCCGACGAAACATCACGGAAGGAGAGGCGTATATGACGACCAACAAGCATGTACTGACATGGGTCTCCGAGATGGAGGCCATGGTAAAGCCCGACAAGGTGGTCTGGATCGACGGCAGCGAAGCCCAGCTGGAGGAGCTTCGCCGGGAGGCCATGTCCACTGGGGAGCTGGAAAAGCTCAACGAGGAAAAGCTGCCCGGCTGCTACCTCCACCGCTCGGTGCCCAACGACGTGGCCCGGGTGGAGGGACGCACCTTCATCTGTTCCCGGGACAAGGGGGACGCCGGCCCCACCAACAACTGGATGGCCCCCGCCGAAGCCTACGAAAAGCTGGGCAAGCTGTTTGACGGCGCCATGAAGGGCCGCACCATGTATGTCATCCCCTATATCATGGGGCACAAGGGCTCCCCCTTTGGCAAGGCCGGCGTCGAGCTCACCGATTCCATCTACGTGGTGGTCAGCATGGCCATCATGACCCGGGTGGGCCAGCAGGCCTGGGACCACCTGGGCGGCAGCAACGACTTTGTCCGGGGCCTCCACGGCAAAAAGGACCTCAGCGAGGAGGACCGCTATATCTGCCACTTCCCCGAGGACAACACCATCTGGTCCATCAACTCCGGGTACGGCGGCAACGTGCTGCTGGGCAAAAAGTGCTTTGCTTTGCGCATCGCCTCCTATCAGGGCAAGACCGAGGGCTGGATGGCCGAGCATATGCTCATTCTGGGCATCGAGAACCCCAAGGGTGAGACCAAGTATATCTGCGCCGCCTTCCCCTCCGCCTGCGGCAAGACCAACCTGGCCATGCTTATTCCCCCCGAGATTTACCAGAAGCAGGGCTATAAGGTCTGGTGCGTGGGCGACGACATCGCCTGGCTGCGCATTGGCGAGGACGGCCGCCTGTGGGCCGTCAACCCCGAGGCGGGCTTCTTTGGCGTGGCCCCCGGCACCAACGACAAGTCCAACCCCAACGCCCTGGCCTCCACCAAAAAGAACTCCATCTTTACCAACGTCGTCCACAACCTGGACGACAACACCGTCTGGTGGGAGGGCATGGATAAAACCCCGCCCAAGCACGCGGTCAACTGGCTGGGCCAGCCCTGGGACGGCACCGACGGCACCAAGGGGGCCCACCCCAACAGCCGCTTTACCGCCCCGGCCAAAAACTGCCCCTGCGTCAGTCCCGAATTTGACAACCCCAAGGGCGTGCCCATTTCGGCCATTATCTTCGGCGGCCGCCGGGCCAAAACCGCGCCCCTGGTGTACCAGTCCCGGGACTGGAAGCACGGCGTGTTTGTGGGCTCCGCCATGGCGTCCGAGACCACCGCGGCAGCCGCCGGCGCCGTGGGCGTGGTGCGCCGCGACCCCATGGCCATGCTGCCCTTCTGCGGCTACCACATGGGCGACTACTTTGGCCACTGGCTGGAGATGGGCGAAAAGCTGGGCGGCAAGGCCCCCAAGATCTTTAACGTCAACTGGTTCCGCCTGGATGACGACGGCAATTTCATCTGGCCCGGCTTCGGCGACAATATGCGGGTATTGATGTGGGTCCTGGACCGGTGCGAGGGCAAGGGCGGCGCGGTGGAGACCGCCATCGGCTATGTCCCCACCCCCGGCGCCATCGACATTACAGACCTGGACATCACCGGGGAGGCCCTGGCGGACATCCTGTCGGTAGACAAGGGCCTGTGGGCCGCCGACGCCGCCTCCATCCGGGAGTTTTACCAGGGCTTCGGCGACAGGCTGCCCCAGGAGATGTGGCACCAGCTGGAAATTCTGGAAGCAAACGTAAAGTAAAAGCACACACTGCAAAGGCCCGCCAACCGGCGGGCCTTTGCTTTCGTCAAAACAACCAAATTGTCCCTGGCATTTTTTCCACCGCGCTGGCCCTTTTGCCACCGGTCCATCTTGTCTTTTGCCCCCGCATTACGATATAATTGATACGATGCGTCCGGCGGCAGACAGCTTTCCCCACAAGCCGCCTGCGTAACGGGGTATTCTGTCAGTATTGCAGGACAAACATTTCTGCCCTACGCTGGGGCAAAGGAAAGGGGCAACAGAGCCTATGAAAGAGTACAAGGCGGACAAAATCAGAAATGTAGCCATTGCCGGGCACAGCAGCAGCGGCAAGACGTCCCTGGCCGAGGCCATGCTGTTTCGCGCCGGTGCCACCGACAGGCTGGGGAAGACTGCCGACGGCAACACCGTCTGCGATTTTGACCCGGAGGAAGTAAGGCGCAAGGTAACCATTTCCTCCACCGTCGCCCCCCTGGAGTGGAAGGATACAAAGATCAACCTCATCGACACCCCCGGGCTGTTCGACTTTGCCGCCGGGGTCAGCGAGGGTGTGCGGGCCGCCGAAAGCGTCCTCATTGTCGTCTCCGCCAAATCCGGCGTGGAGGTGGGCACCGAGAAGGCCTATAAAATCGCCGGGCAGATGGGCAAGTCCAAGCTGTTTTATATCAACCAGATGGACGCCGAAAACGCCGACTTCTACAAGGTGCTGGACCAGCTGAAGGAAGTCTTTGGCAGCCATGTCTGCCCCATGGTGGTGCCCTATGTGGAAAACCACAAGGTAAACTGCTATATCGACCTGGTGGCCGACCGGGCCTTTGCCTATGCCGCCGATGGAAATAAAACCAACGTGGACGTGCCCGCGGCCGCGGCCGACACCGTGTCCGCCATGAAGGACGCCCTGTACGAGGCCATTGCCGAGGCGGACGAGGAGCTGATGGAAAAGTTCTTCTCCGGCGAGGCCTTTACCGAGGAGGAGATCAGCCGGGGGCTTTTGCTGGGCGTCAAGTCCGGTGCCATTGCGCCGGTGTTCTGCGGCTCCGCCCTGACCACCGAGGCCATCAACCCCCTCCTAAACGCCATTGTGGGCTTTTTGCCCTCCGCCGCCGACAACGCCGGCGAAGCCGCCCTCCAGGACGGCAAAGAGGTGGAGATTGCCTGCAGCGCAGACGCCCCCTTGGCCGCCTTTGTCTTTAAAACCGTGGCCGACCCCTTTGTGGGCAAGCTGTCCTTTGTCAAGGTCATCTCCGGCACCCTGACCGCCAGCATAAGCCCCGTCAACGCCCGCACCGGGGCCCCGGAGCGCCTTGGCAAGCTGCTGGTGGTCAAGGGCAAAAAACAGGACGAGACGTCCGGCATCGGCGCCGGGGACATCGGCGCCATCACCAAGCTCAGCGAGGCGGTCACCGGCGACACCCTGTGCGACCCCAAGCGCGTGGTGGCCTTTAAGCCCATCAGCTTCCCCATCCCCACCCTGACCATGGCCATCACCCTGGGGGGCAAGGGGGACGAGGGCAAAATCGCCTCGTCCCTGGCAAGGCTTCAGGAGGAGGACCCGGCCATCCGGTACGAAAACAATGTGGAGACCAAGCAGCAGACCATCTCGGGCCTGGGCGAGCAGCACCTGGACGTCATCGCCTCCAAGCTGAAAAGCAAGTTTGGCATCGACATCAGCCTGATGAAGCCCCGGGTCCCCTACCGGGAGACCATCCGCAAAAAGGTCAAGGTCCAGGGCCGGCACAAAAAGCAGTCCGGCGGCCACGGCCAGTTTGGCGATGTCTGGATTGAGTTTGAGCCCTGCGACGACGAGGGCCTGGTCTTTGAGGAGAAGGTCTTTGGCGGCAGCGTCCCCAGGAATTTCTTTCCCGCGGTGGAAAAGGGCCTGCAGGAGAGCGTCAAGCGCGGCGTGGTGGCGGGCTACCCCGTGGTGGGCCTCAAGGCCACCCTGGTGGACGGCTCCTACCACCCGGTGGACTCCTCCGAAATGGCCTTTAAAACCGCGGCGTCCCTGGCCTACAAGGCGGGCCTGCCCCAGGCAAACCCCGTTATTCTGGAGCCCATTGGCAACCTGAAGGTCCAGGTGCCCGCCGCCAACATGGGGGACATCAACAGCGAGCTTTCCAAGCGCCGGGGCCGGATGCTGGGCATGAACCCCGCCGAGGACGGCCTGCAGGAGATTGAGGCCGAGGTGCCCATGAGCGAAATGTACGATTTTTCCACCGCCCTGCGCTCCATCTCCCAGGGCCGCGGCAGCTTTACCCTGACCTTTGAGCGGTACGAGCAGCTGCCCAAGGAGAAGGAAGCCGCCGTCATCGAGGAAGCAAAGGCCCTTCGGGAAGAGGATTGACAAACTTTTTTCTGGATTTTTCCAGTCACAAACGCCGCCCTTCGGGACGGCGTTTTTTGATGCCGAAAGTCAGAAGTCAGAAGGCAGAATCGTGTGGACGTCTCAGGCCGCCTCCCCTCTGGCCTCTCATTTCTTACTTCTCACCTCCCACGTCTAATTTGTCCCGTCCCCTCATATATTTGTGTTGAATCATTTTACGGGGGAGAGGAAAGGTATGGAAATAAAACTGACCAGGCAGCCACTTTTCATAAACGAAACCCTGCTGGATACCACCGTGGAACAGCCCATTGAGTGCGACGCCCTGCTGCCGGACTACTGCCCGGACATTGTGCGCATCCTCAAATGCACCGTTGTCCCGGCGGTCACCTCCCGCAGGGCCGCCGCCGGGCGGCTGGAGGTGGAGGGAATGGCCGACATCACCGTCCTCTACGTATCCGGCGGGGACGGCATTGCCAAGGCCCAGTACAAGGTGCCCTTTGCCAGGACCATCGACCTGAGGGGCAGCGCCGAGGACGCCGGCGTCACGGTGACGGCCCGGGCGGATTATGTCAACTGCCGCGCCGTCAACCAGCGCCGCCTGGACATCCGCGGCGCCGTGGTCCTTGCGGTCAGGGTCTGCGCCACCCGGGAGGAGCAGGCCGTCAGCGCCGGCGAGGGCGGCGGACTGCAGCTGCGGGGAGAGGAGTGCCGGGGCACTAGAGCCATGGGCCGCGCCGTCCGGGAGGAGCACATCGGCGAGACC
>CALGIL010000472.1 GCA_937914895.1 uncultured Angelakisella sp. | reverse complement strand
GCCAAGAAGGCGGCACTTTGTATAGTGGGCTGCCCCTGGAAGAAGAAGGAACCACTTGGTGATTTCGGGGAGCAGTCCCTTTCCCCGAAAGGGCAGGAAGCGTGCCCGAACGCAAGGGAATCCTTTGGCAGGCACCATCCTTGTTCATTGTTATCTGTTATTTGTTCACTGTATTTGCGCCATGAAGGCGGCGGGCCGCAGCAGCGGTTCCATGTCTTCGTGGCTTTTTGCTGTCCGGGGGACGGGGCCGCGGGATAAAACCAACCGGAAAAGGAGTTTGACATCGATGAACCCAACCACCGTTCGCAAGCTGGTATACGCCGCCCTGTGCCTCTGCCTGGGGCTGGCCATGCCCTGGATTTTCCACCTTTTTGGCGCCGTGTCCGGCCAGATTTTTCTGCCCATGCACATCCCCGTGCTGCTGTGCGGCTTTGTGGCCGGCCCCGGGGCGGGGGCGGCCTGCGGGGCCATCCTGCCCCTGCTGTCCTCGGCCCTTACCGGGATGCCGCCGCTGTTCCCTGTGGCCCCAGCCATGGCCTGCGAGCTTGCCGCCTACGGCTTTGCCACCGGCTGGCTGCACGCAAAATGGCACAAAATTTACCCCAGCCTGCTGCTGGCCATGGCCGCGGGACGGCTGGTGTCGGGCCTTGCCGGCGCCCTGTTCATGGGCATGGCCGGCAACCCCTACACCCTGTCGATTTGGGCGGCGGGGGCCTTTGTCACCCCCATCCCCGGCATTGCCCTCCAACTGATTCTGGTTCCCGCGTTGGTAAAGGCCCTGGAAAAGGCGGGGGTCCTCCGGGGCGGCCCCGTGTCCGCGCCGGATTGACGGCCGCCCCCCCGGGGCCCGCGCCCCGGATAGTCCGCCCGCAGGCGGCAAAAAGGCCGAAAGGCGGAGGGGCCTTTTTCGCCAAGCTGAAAAGCCATCGCGCAGGGGGAATATCCCCTGCGCGATGGCTTTTATAACGGTCCGTTTCTGATCTCTGACTTTTGCTCCCTGTTCCCTTAGCTGCCGAACATGAGCAGCAGGAAGCCCGCCGCCACTGCCGACCCAATGACACCGGCCACATTGGGGCCCATGGCGTGCATCAGCAGGAAGTTGGTGGGGTCGGCCCGGCGTCCCTCGTTTTGGGCCACCCGGGCGGCCATGGGCACCGCGGAAACGCCCGCCGCGCCGATGAGGGGGTTTACCTTGCCACCGGTGACCTTGTACAGCAGCTTGCCCAGCAGCACCCCGCCCACGGTGGAAAAGCAGAAGGCGATAAGGCCCAGGGCAATAATCCCCAGGGTCTGCCACTTCAGGAAAAGGTTGCCGTCGGCGGTGGCGCCCACAGTGGTGCCCAGCATGATGGTGACGATATTGCACAGGGCGTTTTGGGCGGTGTCGCTGAGGCGCTCGGTGACGCCGCATTCCCGGAAGAGGTTGCCCAGCATCAGCATACCGATGAGGGGCGCGGTGGCCGGCAGCACCAGGGCCACCAGGCAGGTGACCGCAATGGGGAAAATGATCCGCTCGGCCTTGGTGACCTTGCGCAGCTGCTCCATTTTGACGGCCCGCTCCTTTTCGGTGGTCAGCAGCCGCATAATGGGCGGCTGGATCAGAGGGATGAGGGCCATGTAGGAGTAGGCGGCCACCGCAATGGGCGCCAGCAGCTCCGGGGCCAGGGCGTTGGCCAAAAAGATGGCGGTGGGGCCGTCCGCGCCGCCGATGATGCCGATGGCGGCGGCCTGGGCGGCGGTAAACAGGGGCATGCCGTCAATGACCACCAGCCGGCCCAGCAGGTTTGCAAAAATAAAGGCGATGTAAATGCCCAGCTGGGCGGCGGCCCCCAGCAGCAGGCTGATGGGGTTGGCCATCAGGGGCCCAAAGTCCGTCATAGCCCCAATGCCCATAAAGATGAGGCAGGGGAAGAGGGAGGATTTGACCCCGGAGTAGATGATCCGCAGCACCCCCGACTGGTACCAGGCACCCCCCGCCTCCACCGCGTCGTACATCAGGCCCGCGGCGGGCAGGTTGGCCAGCATCATGCCAAAGGCGATGGGCACCAGGAGAAGGGGCTCAAACTCCCGGGCAATGCCCATATACAAAAGCACAAAGGACACCAGCAGCATAATGCCCTGCTGGAGGCTCATCTGGGCAAAGCCGGACTGGGCGGCGGTTTCGGTAATAACGTCAAATAAATTCATATTGTCACCCTCCTCATTGCAAGACGAGGAGAGTGTCGTCGGTATTGACGGAGGCGCCCTTGCCCACCAGGACCTGGGCCACGGTGCCGTCGGCGGGGGCCACAATGTCGTTTTCCATCTTCATGGCCTCCAGCACCACCAGGGTGTCGCCGGCCTTGACGGCCTGTCCCGGGACCACCTTTACGGCCAGGATGGTGCCGGGCATGGGGGAGGGCACCGGGGTGCCCCCCACGGGTGCGGGCGCCGCCGGTGCCGCCGGTGCGGGTGCGGCCGCAGGGGCAGGGGCAGGGGTGGGCGCTGCCGGCGCCGGTGCTGCCGCGGGGGTATCGGTGACACCCAGGAGGACGGCCTGGGACTCCTCCACCTCTACCTCGTAGGTCTTTTCATTCAGGACAATTCTGTATTTCACGGGGTCAGTCCTCCTCAATCAGTCGAATGGATTTAAAAGCCAGCCGTTCCGGGGCAATGCCGCTTTGGTGGGCCACCAGGGCCATCAGCACGGCGGCGGTGCCGTCGTCCACCTTGTACAGAGAAACACCGGGTACACAGGGGGAGCGATCCGCCGGGGCGCTGGCCAAAAAGACGGCGGTGGGCCCGTCGGCGCCGCCGATAATGCCAATGGAGCCCCCCTTGCCGCGGGCCCCGCGGGTGACCAGCCGGTTGACGGCCTTGGAGACCAGCATGAGGATGACCGCCAGCAGAATCAGCTCTAAAAATACCACCAGCATACCGATGCCGGACAGGGTCAGAGATTCAAAGACGGTCAGGGTGCCGTTTGCGCGATCTGCCAACATAATTGCAACCCCCTTATTCGTCTACGCGGCGGATGGAGTAGGAATAAGTGTGGGTCTCCCGCTCCCGCCGCTTTTGGAAAAACGCCTCGGCCTGGGCCGGAAAGGCAATGTAGCTCAGGACGTCCTCGTCGCTTTGGGCCAGGGGGCCGATTTCCGCCTTGGCCGCCTCAAAGCCCGGCTTCAGCAGGTCGGCATAGCGGCCGGTGATGGGCGCCTCGTCCCCCAGAATCTCCTTGCGGACCTCCGGATTGACGGGCCCGGGGGCCTGTCCGTACTCCCCCCGCAGGTAGGACTTGATCTCCTTGGAGACGTTTTTATACCGTTGGCCGGCCAGCACGTTGGCGGTGGCCTGCACCCCCACCATCTGGCTCATGGGGGTCACCAGGGGCGGATAGCCAAGGTCCGCGCGGACCTTGGGGATTTCCGCCAGCACCTCGTCCAGGCGGCCCAGGGCCTTTTGGGCGGTCAGCTGGGCCACCAGGTTGGACAGCATTCCGCCGGGGACCTGATAGGTCAGCGCGTCGGTCTCGGTGCCCATGACCAGGGGGCTGAGGAGGCCGGACTTCAAATCCTCGTCCTTGATGGGCTTAAAGTAATCGTTGATTTCCTTAAGGACCTTGTCGTCCAGGTCCACCTGGTACCCCATCTGCCCCAGGGCGTAGGCCAGGGTCTCGGTGGCGGGCTGGCTGGTGCCGCCCGAGAAGGAGGAGATGGCGGTGTCGATGACGTCGGCCCCCGCCTCCACCGCCTTGACCAGGGTGATGGGCCCAAGACCGGTGGTGTTGTGGGTGTGGACCACAATGGGCAGGCTGACGCTTTCCTTTAAGGCTTTTACCAGGTCGTAGGCCTCCTGGGGCCCCATAATGCCGGCCATATCCTTGATGCAGATGGACTGCACGCCCATATCCGCCATCTGCCGGGCCACCTTGACAAAGGCGTCCAGGCTGTGGATGGGGCTGGTGGTAAAGCAGAGGGCCCCAGAGGCATGGGCGCCCCGCTTCAGGGTTTCGTCCACCGCCACCTCAATGTTGCGCATGTCGTTCAGGGCGTCAAAGATGCGGATGATGTCGATGCCGTTTTCCACGCTTTTGGCCACAAACATCCGCACCACGTCGTCGGGGTAGTGCTTGTAGCCCAGCAGGTTTTGACCCCGCAGCAGCATCTGCAGCTTGGTGTTGGGGCAGGCCGCCCGAATACCCCGCAGGCGCTGCCAGGGGTCCTCGTCCAAATACCGCAGGCAGGAGTCAAAGGTGGCCCCACCCCAGCATTCCAGGGAATAGTACCCCGCCCTGTCCATCGCCGACAAAATGGGGGCAAACTTGGCGTAGGGCAGGCGGGTGGCAATGAGGGACTGGTTGGCGTCCCGCAGCACCGTTTCGGTAAACTGTACCTTCATGTAACGTCCTCCTTTTGATTGGTGCGTCAAAAAAACCGGGTTTTGGCGCGGCGGCCCCGGCCGTGGGCCCCGCACAAACATGGCGAAAAAATAAGGAAGAGCGCCCCCCAAGGCGCTCCTCTTTTCTTCGTCCCGGGCTTTTACATATTCCGGGTGGCTACCCAGGGTACTCCGGTGCCGCAGATGTCCGGCACCACCACGTCCCCCACCTTGACGGGGGATTTCAGCTGCACCGTGTTCAGCAGCCCCATGGCGTCGGGAATCATCCCCTTGGGGATGTCGGCGGCGGTCTTGACGGGGCAGCGCCTGTGGATGCCGCCCTCCAGCCGCACGGTGCTGGTAATAACCCGGGTGGGGTTTTGCAGTTCTTTTTTGCCGTAATCAATGCCCCGGGCACAGCCGAAGCCGGTGACGGCATAATCGTTATTTTCATCTACCTGCAGGTGGCAGCCCTTGGGGCAGACGATACAAATGACGTTGGTCATATGAGTCAGTCCTTTCCGCAAGATTGCAAAAAAACCAATTTCTACCTATTATCTATCTTACATCTTTGATTGTCAATTGTCAAGCGCCCTCCTGGGGCACCACCGTGACGGTGATGCGGTCCCCCCGCACCTTGTCCAGCAGCACCCGCGGCACCGCAATGCGCTCCATCTCGCCGGGGGCCATGTGCTCCCGCTTAAAGCGGCAAAGCTGGCTGTCGCCGTCCATCACCTTAATTTCCATGTTGTGGTAGACGTTGTTGACCCGGAAGAAGAGCTCCATGGATTTTTCCACATGGTCCCGGCGCACCCGCTGGGGGACGGTGTAGGTAACACAGCTGCCGGCCTCCACCTCCAGCCCGCCGCCGGTGTCCTGCTGGCCCAGGGCGTGGCGCGCGGCGGCGGCCCCGGCCCGCTGGCTTTCGCCGGTGACAAAGTCCACCAGGTCGTGGACATGGACCACGTTGCCGCAGCCGAAGATGCCGGGGGCCGAAGTCTCCATGTTCTCAAAGACGATGGCGCCGTTTGTACGGGGGTCAATGGCAATTTCGGCGGACCGGGTCAGCTCGTTTTCGGGGATGAGGCCCACCGACAGCAGCACCGTGTCGCAGTCAAAAAGAATCTCGCTGCCCGGGATGGGGCGGCGGTTTTCGTCCACCTTGGACACCACCACCTGCGCCACCCGCTCCTTGCCGATGATGTTGGTGATGGTGTGGGAAAGGTAGAGGGGAATGTCGTAGTCCTGCAGGCACTGGACGATGTTGCGGGTCAGGCCGTTGGAGTAAGGCATCAGCTCGACACAGGCCAGTACCTTGGCCCCCTCCAGGGTCATGCGCCGGGCCATGATAAGGCCGATGTCCCCCGACCCCAGCACCACCACGCGCTTGCCCACCATCCAGCCCTCCATGTTGACATAGCGCTGGGCGGCCCCGGCGGTAAAAATGCCCGCGGGGCGGTCGCCGGGGATGGCAATGGCGCCCCGGGTGCGCTCCCGGCAGCCCATGGCCAGCACAATGGCGCCGGCCTTCAGCTCCATGTATCCGTCGGTGGTGTTGATGGCGTGGACGGTTTTGTCCTTGGTGATGTCCACCACCATGGTGTCCAGCTTCAGCTCCACCCCGGTTTTGCCCAGCAGGTCCACAAACCGCCCGGCATATTCGGGGCCGGTCAGCTCCTCCTTAAAGTAGTGCAGGCCAAAGCCGTTGTGGATGCACTGGTTCAGGATGCCGCCGGGCTCCTTGTCCCGCTCGATGACCAGGATTTTTTTGGCCCCGGTGTCCCAGGCGGAGCAGGCCGCGGCAAGGCCCGCGGGGCCGCCGCCGATGACGATGCGCCCATGCGTTCCACATCGAACCTGGGCGTGATTGCGTCT
>CALGIL010000471.1 GCA_937914895.1 uncultured Angelakisella sp. | reverse complement strand
AGGTGGCGTATTGCCTGGAACACCTGGACGACTGCGCCCTATCCATCCAACGGCTCATCGACGGCGGCTACGTCCCGCAAAAGGGGCGAAAACTGCTGATTACAGGCGGCCCCAAACCTCGCACCATCTACGTCCCCAAATTTTTTCCCGACCACATTATTGAGTGGGCTATCCTTCTCCAAATCCAGCCTGTCCTGTCCAGGGGGATGTACGCCTATTCCTGCTCCAGTATCCCCGGGCGGGGCAACAGCGGCGCCAAGAAATACGTCCAGCGGTGCCTGCGGGACCGGAAGAACACTAAATACTGCCTAAAGGCCGACGGCCACCACTACTACGATTCCATCCGTCACGATTGCCTTATGGCCGACCTGCGGAGGGTTGTCAAGGACCAAAGGCTTCTTGCATGGCTGGAGGAGATTCTTTCCGGCTACGGAGAGGGATTGCCTATTGGACACATCCTCAGCCAGTGGCTGGCAAATTTCTACTTTCAGGGCCTGGACCACCTTATCAAGGAGAACCTGGGGGTCAAGTATTACGTCCGCAACATGGACGATATTGTCCTTCTTGGATCTAACAAGCACAAACTCCACAAGGTCAGAGCGGACATCTCCCGGTACCTGGCAGACAGGGGCATTGTTCTTAACAACAACTGGCAGGTGTTCCGGGTAGATGACAGGGGCATTGACTTTGTGGGCTACCGGTTTTTCCATCATAAGACCATCCTGCGGCGGCGCAATATGCTTAAGTTCTCCCGCAAGGTTAGGAGGGTGTATAAGACTAAGAGGTATAGCGCCCACAACGCCGCGTCCATTGTCTGCCGGCTTGGGCAGTTGCGGGGGACCAACTACTACGGATGGTATCAGGCCTGGATTAAGCCCTACATCAACGTCAAAAAGCTAAAAGGAGTGATAAGCCGTGCGAATCGTCAGCGCATCTCCTCCGCCCGCCCCGTTTGAGGTCCTGGGCGGGAAGGTGGTGTTTTACGCCAACATCGAACAAAAACAGCAGACGGATACCATGTCCGGGCGGGAAATAACCCTATGGGAGTACGACAGTTACACCCTGCCCGTCAAGGGCGTCCCCAACCTAACCGCCCAAATCGACGCGGACTATTACGGGTGGATGCAAAGAGCCGTAGACCACGAGTACACCACCGAGGCCGGGAAGGTCCGGGCCCTCCGGGACCAGCTCCTTAACGACTGCGACGTCCGTTACTGCAACCCCGAGCTGTGGGAGGGCATGGACGAAAGCCAAAGGAAAGAGTGGCGGGAGTACAAGCAATCCCTTCGGGACATCCCGGAAAGGGACGGGTTTCCGTTTGAAGTGGTATTTCCAACGATGCCAAATTTTTAGACAGGAGTAAAGAAATGAAAATTACATGGAACGAAATTAAAGCGGCTATCAGCGCGGCATTCGCGGCCATCACTGCCTGGCTGGGGACCCTGGCTGTCCCCATGCTTATCCTTGTAGCCCTGAACCTTGCAGATTACATCACCGGCTACACAGCGGCGGGATACCGCCCCGAAGGGAGGAGCTCCAGCAAGGGCTTTCGGGGCATTGCAAAGAAGATTTGCATGTGGCTTCTGGTTGCCCTGGGGGCCGTGGTGGACTGGCTTATTGGGTACGCCGGGGAAACCGTGGGGATTGAGCTACCCTTCCACTTCCTTGTTGCCGCCTTGGTGGCTGTCTGGCTTATCTGTAATGAGATTATTTCTATCCTGGAGAACATCGGGGACATCGGCGTGACCCTGCCGCCCTTTCTGCTGAAAGCCGTGGAATGGGTCAAGGCAGGGGCAGAAAAGAGGGGTGATATTCATGAGTAAGGTATATCTTTCCCCCGAGCGCCGCCCCGCTCCCCACGGGAAGTATTGGGGGATGAATGTCTACGAGCACGATGTTTGTGTGGACATTGCCGCCCTGTTGGCTTCCATGCTGACGGCCCACGGGTTCGAGGTCAAGACAGCCGACCCCGCAAAGGATATGGCCGCGCGGGTAAAAGAAGCAACCGCATGGGGGGCCAACTACTACATGCCCGTCCACACCAACGCCAACACCCTTGGGGATAAGGAGGGCACCGCCCGGGGGCCGCTTGTCTTGGCCTACGACCATCCCATGTCCAAGTCCGCCTGCCAGATGGCGTACGACTGCCTGATGGAGATTTACCCCGGCAATGGCCAGGGGGTGCGGGTCAACAAAGACTTTTATGAAATCATCCAGACCCCCATGCTGTCGGTGTATCCCGAACTTGCTTTCCATGACAACGGAGAGGACGCGAGGTGGCTTGTGAGCAACAAAGAGAAAATCGCCCTTGCCTTGTGCAGGGGCATTTGTATGTGGTTTGGGGTGGAGTGGCAGGATAGTCCCGTTACGGAGATTCCCGCCACGGAGCCAGACCAGGAGGAGTTGGAGCGGGTTATCCAGGAGCGGGACGCGGCCCGGGCGCAGGTTGACGCCCTGAAGGCCTTGGCCGAGGAGTTTGTGAAAAAGGTAAGGGAGGCGTAACATGGCCATTCAATACGAGGCGGGCGGTAGCAAGAAAAAGACCACCAACACGTCTTTTGTTTCCCCGGACGAAAAGTACAGCAAATCCACCAGTGCCTATGTTGAGAACCCTAATACCGGCAGAACCCCGGACTACATTCTTCCGGCTTCCTCGTCTTCCACGCCTTCGACGTCTCGCTCTTCCGCGAGTGATTACTACAAGGAACTGGAAGAAATGATTCGGGAGCAGCAGCGCGTTGCGGAGCAGAAACGCCAGGCACAGATTGACGCCGGCGTTGCCGAGCTGAACAGCCAGAAGGGCACCCTTGCCACGCAGCGGGACGATGCGGCGCGGCAGGCGTACATCCAGCTGATGCAGTCCCGGCAGGCCCTTCCGCAGATGATGAGTGCTCAGGGGCTTGGCGGCGGACTGTCGGAATCCTCGCTGATGGGGCTGGATACCACATACGGCAACAACGTCAACGCCCTGACCCAGCAGTACAACCAGGGGGTTTCAGACATTGACCTTGCTATCGGCAACCTGAAAACCTCCGGGGACCTGTCTATCCTGGATTCCAAGGAAGCGTATAATCAGATGCTGATTGACCTTGCAAACCAGCAGAAGCAGGAGCAGGCGGCGCTTATGAACAAGTACGCGGGGAGCGGGAAGCAACTCACCTATGCGCAAGCCTTAAAGCTGGCGCAGGATACAGGGTTTACCGACCCAACCGCCAATTCTGTGCTTGCCTCCTATGGCGTGAACGCGGAGAGCCTGCGCAGCACACAGCAGAGTTCCTTGGAAAACCCAACGGTAAAGGCGTGGATTGAAAGGGCAAACGCGAACCTTCAATCGCTGGCTGAAAGGGGCGGCCAGCAGTACGCCAACAACGAACTTCTTGCCGACAGTCTGATTCGTGCGGTGCAGCAAGGCCAGTTGACGAGAGAGCAGGCAATGGCAATCGCAGAAAAACAGTACGGATTTAAGTTGGGAATTTAGGGGGGCTATCTATGCCGCTGAATCTTAAAAAGGAAATCGGCCCTGATGGGGTGGTTGTGTACAGCCCTATCGGCCAACCCAAGGTCCAGAGCGTCCAGGGCAGCGGCCCGGTTACGCGGACGGTTGGCTCCGACGGGGGTCCTATGTACAGCCCGAATCCGAACTTTAGGCGGCAAGAAGCCAAAATCATGCCGGCGGTTTCTCCCACCCCAGAACTGGATAAACTGAAGAACGCCCTGACCCCCGGATGGCAGAAGCCGCAGCTTGCCGCGCTTGACAAGCTGCGGGCCCAAGGGAAACAGTACGGCGGAACCGAGGTTGAGGACGAGGACGAGGGCCAGGTGATTACGCCCACGGGGTTTGTAATGGGGTCTAAGCCCGTCACGGAACCGGAAACCAACTGGGAAAAGGTTGGTCTGGTCAGGGATGCAGAGACCACAACCGGGGGCGAACGTCTTATTTATGGAGGCATGGGCGTGGCAGCGGACTTCCTCGCTGCTCCCGAAAAACTGATTAACTACGCCGGAAGCACCGTCAAGGGCGCCGTCACCGGCGACCACCAGGCAGGGCAGGAAGCAAGGACCGGGCTGTTTGCCAGTAT
>CALGIL010000470.1 GCA_937914895.1 uncultured Angelakisella sp. | reverse complement strand
GTTGGCCACAATTTGGGCCACAATGTCGGCAGCGCCGCCTACATTGTGGCCCAAATTGTGGCCAACGAGATGGGCAACGCGGGCAAGGGTTTTCCCGACGAGGCGCTCAAGGCCCAGGCGGTGGCCGCCTACACCTATGTCAAATATTACAACAGCATCGGCCAAAACCCCTCGGTGGGCCTGGGCAGCCCCAGCGATAAAACCAAAAGCCTGGTAAACGGTGTCATCGGCCAGACGGTGCGGTACAACGGAGCCCTCTGCCTTGCCACCTACTGCGCCTATAACTCGGGGTACACCGCCTCGGCCAAAAGCGTCTGGGGCGGCAGCGGCTATTCCTACCTGATTTCCAAATATTCCAGCTATGACGACGACTACAACGGCCCCGCCGGCACCACCACCAAAATTTCCGCCGGCACCGTCCAGTCCAAGCTGGAAAATGCGCTGAACATCAGCCTGGACGACGTGGACCCCGAAGACTGGTTTGACATTCTCTCCTGGCACGACGACACCGATTACGTCAACCAGGTCCGCATCGGGGGGCAGAAGACCATTACCGCCCGGACCCTGCGGGAGAGTATTTTGGGCCCCGCAAATTTGCGTTCCACCGACTTTGAAGTGGAGTACGACAGCGGCAGCGACAAGTTTGTCTTTGTCACCCGGGGCTATGGCCACGGCGTGGGCATGTCCCAGCAGGGGGCAAAGCTGATGGCCCAGGACGGATGGGATTACATCGACATTCTGGAGTTTTACTTCGACGGCGCCACCGTATCCTGACCGGCCAGCTGACAAAAGCCATCCCACGGGCGGACATGGACTGCCCCTGGGGTTCCACAAAAACAGCCCGCGGCAAGCGGGCTGTTTTTATTTGGGGCGGCCTATGCGGGGCGCCTACCGGCGCGGGGGCTGCCTTCTCCCCTGCTGGCCCTGGCCCGGCATCTGCTGCGCCTGCATGGGCGGATACAGGCCGTTTACCCGGCTTTGGGGCTGGCGGGGCTGCTCCTGGGGGTGCTGGCCCTGGGGCAGAATGGTGATGAATTTGGCGGTGTACAAATTGCAAAGCACCTGGGTGTTGGACTGCTCCTCGTACAGCACAAAAAAGCTGCAGCCCACCCGGACCAGAATGCCCTCCCGGCGGATCAGCTGGTGGCTGCCGATGAGGAATTCGCAGATGAGGTACCGGCCCACGCTGTCCGCCAGCAGCTCCTGGATGTCCCGCGGGTCCACCCCGGCAAAGGTGGGGGGCGCCTCCCGTCCGTCCGGGGCCTCCTCCGACCCCTTCAGCACCGGCTGAATCTCCGCCAGCACCGTTATGGCCTGCAGCTCTCCGGGGGCCTCCGGCTGCGTCCGGGGGGGCTGGGGGGTGGGTACTGCCTGCGTCGGGCCGGGTTCCGCCTTTGGAAGAAAAGGCTCCCGCTCCGCCGCCGGGGCCGCCTGGGGGGCACCCCCGGTTTGGGCCGCCCCCGTCTCCGCCGTACCGGCGGGCAGCGGGTCTGTCCAATCGTTCATCATGCCCAAAACCTCCTTTACATGGGATTTGTCGTCGGAATATCCTATGAAACCGGGGCAAATTATGTTAATATAGGTAAACAGAAACAGGAGGTGGTACCATGAACGAAACCATTCAGGGGCTTTTGGAGCGCAAATCGGTGCGGGCCTACGAGGACCGGCCGGTGCCCGAGGAGATAAAGGCCCTGCTGCTGGAGGCGGCCTTTCAGGCGCCCACCGCCGGCAACCAGATGCTGTACACCATCCTGGACATCACCGACCAGGAGCTGAAGGACCGCCTGGCGGTCACCTGCGACAACCAGCCCTTTATTGCCAGGGCCCCGGTGGTGCTCATCTTTTTGGCGGACTGCCGCCGGTGGTACGACAGCTTTCGGTACGCGGGGGCAAAGCCCCGCCTGCCCGGGGCGGGGGATATGCTGCTGGCCGCCGCCGACGCCGTCATCGCCGCCCAAAACCTGGTGGTGGCCGCCGAGAGCCTGGGCCTTGGCTCCTGCTACATCGGGGACATCCTGGAGCAGTGCGAGACCCACCGGAAGCTTCTCAGCCTGCCCCCGGAGGTTTTTCCCGCCGCCATGGTGGTGCTGGGCTGGCCCACCGCCCAGCAGAAGGAACGCCCCAAGCCCGCCCGGTTTGACCGGCGGTACCTGGTGTTCGAAAACCGTTACAGGACCCTGTCCCCCCAGGAGCACCGGGCCATGCACGAGGATCAGGCCCGGCGCGGGGGCCGCGGCACCTTTGACTTCCAGGAGGAACTGACCCGGTTTTGCCAGCGCAAGTATCTGTCCGATTTTTCCAGGGAGATGACCCGCTCGGCCCTGGAATACCTGAAGGGCTTTCCCTTTGACGGGGTATCCCAAAACCCGGAGGTGTAACGCCATGTCCCCTGTGATTTCAGCCCCCCGCATGGCCGCCATGGCGGTCACCCTGTGCCTGTGCGTGTTCTTTCCCGTCCTGCTGTGGGTCCTTTTGGGCCGCAGGCAGCCGGGCTTCTCCCGGGCCGTGCTGGCCGGCACCGTGGGCTTTTTGGTCCCCCAGCTGCTGCTGCGCATGCCCCTGGTCCAGCTGATTTCGGGCCAGGAGTGGTTCCAGCGGTCCATTGGGGCCAGTATTCCGGTGCTGTATTTGTTTTTGGCCTTTACCGCCGGTCTGTTTGAGACGGCCGGGCGGGCCCTGGTCTTTCGCTTTTTGATAAAGCCCCCCTTAAGCCCCCGGCTGGGGCTGGCCGCGGGCCTGGGCCACGGCGGCGCCGAGGCCGTGGTGCTGGTGGGCCTGACCTATGTCAACAACCTTGCTGTCGCCTTTTTGGTAAACAGCGGACAGCTCCCCCTGACGGGGCAGGCCCGGGTGATGGCGGACCTGCTGGCCAACACCCCGCCCTCCCTCTTTCTGCTGGCGGGGTACGAGCGGGTGTGCACCGTCCTGTTCCACATGGCCCTGTCCCTGCTGCTGGCCCTCTTTTGGGTCCGGGGCCGCGGGGGCCGGGGTTTTTGGGCCTGTGTGGGCCTGCACACCCTGCTGGATTTTGCGGTCCCCCTGGCCAACTTCTACACAAACTATTGGGTTACCTACGGCATTTTGTCCGCCGCGGCCGCGGCCGGCGGGGTGTTTATATACCGGCACCTCCGGCCCAAGGCCGCTGCCTCCTAAGCCCCGGCTCCGGACGCAAAACGGGCACAGCCCTTCGGCGGGGAATTACAAGGCAGCCTGAATATGACAGAACGATGGCCGGAATTCATGGTGAATTCTGGCCATCACAGCCCCGTCCTGAAGCTCCGGGGCAAGGTTACTTCCCACCCAAATCCGGTTTAGCCGGGAACCGTTGACTTCATTCCAGGCCCAGACAGACCAAAGCCCTGCCCAAACCTGCACGCTGTGCAAATTGGGGCAGGGCACTTGCTTCCGTGGTACTGTCTGCCTACTGCTCTGTTCCCCTTGGTCTTTCTTGGTTCCGGGTGTACTGCCCGGATGATTTGCCTTTGAACGTTCCTGTATCCCTAAATACAGCGGAACCTTTGGCATAAAGGATACGGAACTATTCGGTACTGCGCTAAAATAGGCTTACCGCCGATGGTTACTCTTTGTCCTTAAAAAACAGCGGGATGGTCCCAAGATAAATAATGTCCTCCCGGTTGGCGGCGTCGCCCTCGGCCAGAATGGCCGCCCGGGCCACCACGGTGCCCCCCGCCGATTCCACCAGGTGCTCCACCGCCGCCAGGGAGCTGCCGGTGGAGATGACGTCGTCCACAATGGCCATTCTGGCGCCCTTGATGAGCTTGATGTCGTCCTCGTCCAGGCAGAGGATCTGCTGGTGCTGGGTGGTGATGGAATGCACCTTGGTGACGATGGGATTGACCATGTAGCCCTTGACCGACTTGCGGGCGATGAGGTAGCGGGGCATCTTCATCACCTTGGCCATTTCGTAAATCAGCGGGATGCTTTTGGCCTCGGCGGTAATGAGGTAGTCGATGTCCTTAGGCAGGCGCTGGGCCAGGGCGCGGGCGCAGGGCTCCACAATGTCGGTGTCGCCGAAAATGACAAAGGACGCAATGGACATGCTGTCGCTGATTGGGACCACCGGCAGCTGCCGGGTGACGCCAGCCACATTGATCTCATAATATTCCATGCTGCTTCTCTCCTTGTAAACAAAAAATTCCCCCGGGTGTCAAACAGAACTATTATAGCACCGCGGGGCCCAAAATACCACCGGTTTTCCGTATCTTTTGCGCCGGCGCGGGCCCTTTGGGCGTCTATGGCTTGTCTTTGCCGGGGCGGAGGTGTTAGAATGGGAGATACAGTTCATTGCGGAAGAGGTGCCTCTGTCTATGATCATCCGAAGTTTCTGCCCCCGGGACCAAAGCGTGTTTTTGTCCATGTGCCGGGATTTTTACCATTCCCCCGCCGTGGCCCACCCGGTGCCGGACTGTGTTTTTCCGGACACCTTCCGGACCTGTCTGGAGGGGTCCCCCCTGGCGCGGGGGCTGATGCTGGAGGACGAGGAGGGCCCCGCGGGGTACGCCGTTTTGGCCTTTACCTTTTCCGCCGAGGTGGGGGGCCTTGTGGTGCTGGTGGACGAGCTTTACCTGCAGCCCCGCGCCAGGGGCCGGGGGTACGGCACCCGGTTTTTTGCCTGGCTGTTTGCGGAGTACCCCGACGCCCGGCGCTTTCGCCTGGAGGTAACCGGGGAAAATGCCGGCGCGGCGGCCCTGTACGCGCGGCTGGGCTTTACCGGGCTGCCCTACCGCCAGATGGTCCGGGACAGGGAGGACGCCCTATGAAGCACTTTTTCATCATCAACCCCGTGGCCGGAAAGGCCGACCCGGCCAGGGAAATGGTGCCCAAAATTGCCGCGGCCTTTGCCGGGCGGCAGGATTCCTATGTGGTCTACACCACCAAGGCCCCCCGGGACGCCGTGGAGTACGTCCGTCGGCAGTGCGGCGACCCGGCCCACACCGGGCGGGAGCTGCGCTTTTACGCCTGCGGCGGGGACGGCACGGCCCGGGAGGTGGCCAGCGGCATTCTGGACTTTCCCCGGGCCAGCGTGGGGCTGTTCCCCTGCGGCAGCGGCAACGACTTCATCCGCAGCTTTCCCCACCGGGATTTTACCAGCGTCCCCGCCCAGCTGGCCGGGGAGGTGGTCCGGGCGGACGCCATCCGGTTTAACGGCATGGTCTGCCTCAACCTGTGCAACGCGGGCCTGGATGCCGACGTGGCAAGCAACATGCCCCGCTTCAAGCGCCTGCCGGGGGTGTCCGGCTCTGGGGCCTACAACCTGTCCATCGTCTATACGTTTTTCCACAAGCTGGGCTGCCGCTCCCGAATCGTCCTGGACGACGGGCCGGTGGTGGAGACGAACGCCATTTTGACCGTCATGGGCAACGGGCAGTTTTACGGCGGCAATTACAGGGGGGCCCCCGCCGCCGACCCCTTTGACGGCCTGATGGACGTCTGCATGGTCCCCCGCATCAGCCGCCCCATGATTTTGAAGATCATCGGCAAGTACAAAAAGGGGCTCCATTTTGTGGACCCGGACCTGAAGCGGCTGATTACCTACGCGCGGTGCAGAAAAATCAGCATCCGGTACGACAGCCCCATCACCCTGTGCGCGGACGGGGAGTGCTTTCAGGACGACCACATCGACGCCGAAGTGCTGCCCGGGGCGGTCCGCCTGCTTCTGCCCCCACGCCTGGGGGCGGCCCTTTGGGAGGAACCGGTTTTGGCCGGGTCCGCCCGGCCCTGACGGCGCCGCCGCCGGATTTTGTTGCCTTTGGCCCCGCAAATCAGCCAACCCCCCGGTCCTATGGCCGGGGGGTTTTGATTTTTGCGAAAAGCGGGCAGGCCCACTGACAGGCCCGCCCGTAATAAACTTAAAGTAGCGGCGTAAGGGACCGCCCCTTACCCCAGGGCGGCGGCAATCTGCCCCACCGCCCGCACCACCAGGCTGCGGGGGCAGGCCAGGTTAAACCGCAGGCACCCCCTGCCCCCCTGCCCAAACCAGGTGCCCCCGTCCAGGGCCACGCCGGCCCTGCGGCCCACCTGGACCTCCGCGGGCTCCGGCCCATCCTCCAGGTAGGCGGACAGATCCGCCCAGGCAAGGTAGGTGCCCTCCAGGGGATAGACCACCGCCTTTGGCATCGTCTTTTGCAGGCCGTCCCGCAGGGTCAGAAAGTTTTGGTGGATGTACCCCACCGCCTGGTCCACCCAGTCCCCGCACTGGTTGTAGGCGGCCACGGTGGCCGCCATGCCAAAGGGATTCTGGCCGCCGAGATGCAGCTTTTGCAGCACCGCCCGGTACCGCCCCCGCAGGTCCGCGTCGGGGATGATGATGGAGGAGCTTTGCATCCCCGCCAGGTTGAAGGTCTTGCTGGGGGAGGTGCAGGTGACGGTCCTTGCCGCAAGCTCCGGGCTCAGGCCGGCAAAAACGGTGTGCCGGTGCCCCGGCATAATGAGGTCGTTATGAATCTCGTCGGACAGGATGAGAAGGCCGTGGCGCAGGCAGATCTCCCCCACCCGGAGAAGCTCCTCCCGGGTCCACACCCGGCCCACGGGGTTGTGGGGGCTGCAAAGGATCAGTACCTTGACGCCGGGGTCCGCCGCCTTTTTTTCCAGGTCCTCAAAGTCCATCTGCCAGCGCCCGTCCCGCAGCACCAGGGGGTTTACCTCCACCCCCCGGTCCAGCCCCTCCGCGGTATTCCGGAAGGGGTGGTACACCGGCTCCTGAATAAGCACCTTGTCCCCGGGCCGGGTACAGGCCAGCAGCACGTAGCAGACGGCGGGCACCACCCCGGCGGTATAGCAGATCCAGTCCTTCTGAATGTCCCACCCGTGGCGGCGGCGCTGCCAGCCGGCAATGGCCTCAAAATATTCGTCGTCCCGGGAGGTGTAGCCGTAAATGCCGTGGGCGGCCCGCCGGGTGACCGCCTCCACAATGGGGGGCGCACACTGGAAGTCCATGTCCGCCACCCACATAGGGATGGCATCGGGGTTGCCAAACTTCTCCTCCAGGGTCTTTCTGCTGTATTTCTCCGACCGGGTCCCCTCCCGGGGGATGATGCGGTCAAAATCGTACTCCATGGGACAACACTCCTTTGCTTTTTTTCTATTGGGGCAGCACCGCCGCGTAATAGTCATTGTCCAGCACCATGGCGCTGGCGCGGTACAGCTGTGCCACCCGCCGGTGGATCGACTGCACGTAGGCGTCTTCCCCCTCCCGGGACGCCCCCGGGGCCGGGGTAAAGCGCCCGGTGCCGCTGTCGTACCGGCCCCGGTCGGTCATCCAGCTGTAATCCGCAAAAATAACCAGGCCCTGGGCCTCGCTGAAGATGTCATTGCCCACCAGCAGGCGGGAATCGTAATCCAGCCCCATCAGGTTGGACAGCGTGGGCAGAATGTCCTGGGTGGTGCAGACCTTGTCCACCGTCAGGCCCTCCAGGGGGCCCATGTCGCCGCTCCACAGGTAAAAGGCGTTGTGGTACAGCTCCATTCCCTCCACGGGGGCGCCGGCAAGCTCGGCCATCTGCCCCCGGCTTAGGCCGTAGGGGTAGTGGTCGGCGGTAAGGGCGATGACGGTATCGTCGGCAATGCCCGCCTCCTCCAGCCGCCCCATCAGGTACCCCAGGGCGCGGTCCAGCTCCACGGTGCAGGCGGCGTAGGCCCGCGCCCCCTGGGAATACGGCAGGCCGCTGACCTCCGCCTCATGCTTTTTGGCCATGTCGTTGTGGCGGAAGTCGTAGGCGATGTGGCCGCTGACCGTCATGTAGTAGACGTGAAAGGGCCGGCTGTCAATGTAGTCGTCCACCGTCCGCTCCATCATTTCCAGGTCCGATTCGGGCCAGGCGGGGGTCAGGTCCAGGCCGCCCCCCACCCCCTTGTAGGTATAGCCCAGATTGGGATGGGAAAGGTCCCGGTGGTAGTAGTCATACTGGTGGTCGTGGTAGGCAAGGGTGGTATAGCCCCGGTCCCGCAGCTGGTTGCCCAGGGTAAAGGCCATGCGGTTTTCCGACGACTGCCACAGGCTCCAGGTGTTCACCTTGGGGATAAGCCCCGTCAGGTGGGCGTACTCGCCGTCGGTGGTGCTGACCCCCCACAGGGGGCAGTAGAAGTTTTGAAAGGACACCCCCTCTTCCGCCAGCCGCCAGAGGCTGGGGGTCAGCTGGGGGTCCACCGCCAGGGGCGAAAAGCTTTCGCAGGTAAGCACAATGAGGTTTTTGCCCGCAAAGGCCCCGGTGCAGGCGTTTTTCCGGGTGGGGACCTCCTGCCGGAAAAAGCTGTGGAGAAAGCGGAGGTCGGGGTCCGATTTATCCCGCTCCAGCAGGGCGTCAAAGTCGATGTCCAGCATATGGTAGTCCCCGGGGTGCTCTATCGCCGGCCCTTGGCCCTCCTCCAGGGGGGGCAGCTGGGGGGCGGTGGGCAGAAGCATCTCCCGCAAGTTGATGCGCGCCCCGGTGGCAAAGCCAAACCGCCCCGCCGACGCCACCGGCAGAAAGGTGTCGGTGTACAGCTGGCGGTCGGTGGGCGGGCCCCCGGCTGCTGCCAGGGTCAGCACCGCCCCGGACAGCTGCAGCGCCGCCGCCAGCCCCAGGGCGGTCCACCGGGCACGCCCGCCCCGGACCTGCCGCAGCCACCCACGGCGCCACGCCAGCCCACACAGAGGCAGCGGCGCCCCCGTCAGCAAAAGCCAGGGCAGCATATGCCCCACGGCCCCCAGGATGATGTCGCCGAACTGCATGGCGTCCCCGGCCCCGGCGGCCGAAAAAAAGGTGGCAAAGGTATCAAAGATGTCGTAGTACACCATCTGGACGCCGCAGTAAATCCACAGCACCCCCAGAAAAATCAGGCCGGCCAATGGCCCCCGCTTTTTAAACAGGCCGCACAAAAAGCAGGCGGCAAGGCCGTAGGCGCCGCTGAACAGCACAAGGTACAGAATGCTTCGGTCGAAGGCGGGCCCCAAAGTGGCAAGGCGTGCCGCCGCCTCCATCCACAAAATGGAGCAGGGCAGCCAAAGCCATCCGCCCCACCGGGACACCCCCCGCCCAAGAAGGCTTTTAAAAGGCGTCCGCCCCCCGTCCCCCGGGTCCGCGGTCCCCCCCACGGCCCCCTGCCGGCCGCCAAGACCATCGTTTGCCATCGCCCATCCCGCTTTCGTCGTCCAACATTTCTAAGGTCCCATTATAGCGGATTTTGACAGCTTTTGCAAAGGCAGGATTGTAGCAAAAACGCCGGAAAACGCATAGCATAGACCAAAAATCCAATTACTTTGGCCCGGGGCCTTAGACTAAAGGAGGAACACCTATGGCTAAAATACTTCGATACTTTATGGGGGCCAACACACCGCAGGGGTTTGTCTCCCGCTTTGACGAGATGGGGGACCGACGCGGAGGCTGGCGCCTTACCGTGCTTAAGGGCGGGCCGGGCACCGGCAAGTCCACCCTGATGCACAGGCTCAGCGACGCCATGGCCCGGCGGTCCGAGGTCATTGAAGAGATCCACTGCTCCTCCGACGCGGACAGTCTGGACGGCGTTATCTTCCCCCGGCACCGGCTGGCCATTGCCGACGGCACCCCGCCCCACGCCATAGAGCCCCGGTACCCCGGCGCCTATGAAAATATTGTCTCCCTGTGCGGGTGCTGGGACAAGGACCGGCTGTTTGCCTGCCGCGGGCGCATCTTTGACCTCACCGACCGCATCGCCCTCTGCCACAAGGAATCGGTGTCCTACCTGTACGGCGCGGACGCCCTGCTGGGGGAGGTGCGGGCCATTGCCGCCAAGGCCAGCAGCCGGGAAAAGATTCTGCGCCTGGCCCAGCGCCTGGCAAAAAACGAGATCCCCAGGGGGGAGGGCGCGGGGACCGAGACCATCCGCCTGCTGTCCGCCGTCACCAACAAGGGAACCGTCTGCTTTACCGACACTGTGGCGGCCCTGGCCCCCAGGCTGTATGTCATTGACGACCCCTGGGGCTTTGCCGCGCCGGAGCTTTTGGCCCAGCTGCGCCGCCTGCTGCTGGAGGCGGGCCACGACGTGGTCACCTGCGTCTGCCCCATGGCCCCCTTTACCCGCATTGACCACCTGCTGGCGCCGGGCCTTGGCCTTGGCTTTGTCACCCGCAACAAATTCCACCTGGTGGACCTGCCTGCCTACCGGGTCATCCACGCCCGCCGCCCAAAACATGCTGGAGCAGGCGTCCGCCCGCATCGCCGCGGCCAAGGTCCTCCACGACGACCTGGAGGCCTGCTTTAAGGACGCCATGGACTATGGCCAGGTGGAGGGGGTCACCGGGGAGGTTATTGCGCAGTTTTTAAAAGACAGTCAGTAAGCTTTCCCACACGGCACAACCTCACGCCGCAGTCTATTGGCAGAGTGCGGCAAAACCGCAGACTTTTACAAGAGGGGGCGCACCCCCCTCTTATATTTTTCTCCACCCCACGGGGCCTTGGATTTATCAAAAGTTTGCTTTTTCACTCTGCGGGACATGGCCCCG
>CALGIL010000469.1 GCA_937914895.1 uncultured Angelakisella sp. | reverse complement strand
GGCTGTACACGCTTAACCAACAGCTAAGGGATGCCGTCTCCCTCTAGGCCGCCTCCACCCATCCGGCTATGCACGCTTAACCAATAGGCTAAGAGATGCCATCTCCCTTTAGGCCGCCTCCACCCGTCCGGCTGTGCACGCTTAACCAACAGGCTAAGGGATGCCGTCTCCCTCTAGGCCGCCTCCACCTGTCCGGCTGTACATGTTTCAGCCTTAGGTAACGGATGCCTTCACAAAAATGCTTGGCGAAAACCGGCCCAGAGGAGTAGGGCCCCAAAGAGGAGCTTGACCCAGCCGGTGTTCATCCGGCCCAGCAGCCAAGCCCCCAGGGCCGCACCCGCCAATCCGCCGGGCAGGTAGGGCAGGGCGTCCAGGGGGGAAAACCACCCCCGGAACCAGTAAACCCCGGCGCTGACCAGCGACAGGGGCACGATGATGGCAAGGGAGGTGGCATGGCTTTTTTTGCCCTTTGCCCCCAGCAGGTCCAAAAGGGGCACCGTGATCATGCCGCCCCCCGCCCCCAAAAGGCCGTTGAGGCCGCCCACCACCAGCCCGCCCGCAAAGGAGAGCGCTTTTTGATGCTTCATCCTCTTTCCCCTTTTTCGTCTGTTGGGGGGCGCAAAGCTTTATCCATACACCCGCCGCTTTCTTTGTGTTTTGCACAAAAAACGCCCCGCACAGAATCTAGTGTTCCGCGCGGGGCGTCATCCTATGCAATTTTATGGCGGGGCCTTGGGGTCAGTCCCGGCCGGGCAGCAGCCCGCCCGTGTCCCCGGTGAGCACCCGAAAGGCGCCGTAGGCCATGAGGTAACCCGCCGCCGGGGGCACCAGGGCGGTGGAGCCGGGGCTGTGCCGCCCGTTTGCCTCCCCCGCGCACAGGCCCCGCAGGGGCGGCTCCTGGGAGTAGACGGTAAGGAGGTGCTCCACCCCACGGCGGCGCAGCTCCCGGCGCATGATGCGGGCCAGGGGGCACCCATTGCCCGCCGTCTCCCAAACGTCCCCCAGCCGCAGCCGGGAGGGGTCCAGCCGGTTGCCGGTGCCCATGGCCGAAATCAGGGGGATCCCCCGCGCCTCGCACTCCCGGGCCAGGTGCAGCTTGGCGGATACGGTGTCGGTGGCGTCCAGCACCAGGTCCGGCCGCCAGTCGTATAAAAAATCGCTTTCCTCGGGGAGGTAAAAGGTCTCGGCCGTCTCGATGACAAGGCCGGGGCTGATGGACGCCAGCCGCCGCCGGGCCGCCTGGGTCTTGGACTGTCCCAGCACCTCCCGGGTGGCCAGAATCTGGCGGTTGAGGTTGGATTCCTCCACCACGTCGTGGTCCACCAGCAGCAGCCGCCCCACCCCCAGGCGGCAGAGGGCCTCGGCCGCGGCGCCGCCCACGCCGCCCAGCCCCAGCAGGGCCACTCGGGCACCGCGGAGCCTGTCCAGGGCATCCTGCCCCACCACCAGGGCGGTGCGGCCCAAAAAGTCCCACATGGGCTGTATCCCCTTTCCTGTCCATTGATAAAAGCCCCTGGGCAGCACCCTCCCGGGATGGCCACAGGGGTCAAATGTATATGTAGGTGTTTTCTTTGCATCCCCCAATAGGGACGATGGTTTCTTCCGAAAGCGGCAAGTGATTTCTTTTTTCCCGGACGCCTTTGTATCCCCCAAACAGGGGCGGGGGTTCCTTCCGAAAGCACCAAGTGGGTCTTTCTTCTTCCAGTCCCACCCTCTGTACAAAGGTCTGCCCTCTAAAAAGCCCCGCTGTGCCGTTACACCGCACGATAAAACCCGTCCTCGACAGGTGGGTGCCGCCCTGGGGTTTCGTGCTCCCTTCGTCCGCCCGGAGGCGGGAGGTCTGCAGTCCGCCCGCAGAGGGTAGGCTCCCTTAATATAAGTGTTGGATTATATTAAGCGGTAATCACGCACACAGCAGGGTGCTTTTTCTTTGGGGTCATGTCCGGCTGTTTTGGCGGACGCTTACGCCTCGGTCCCGGCCCCGCCCTCGTCCTCGAAATCGTAAAATTCCTCCAGGCGGGTGACAAACAGCTTGGCGATTTTGTCGTACTCGTCCTCGTCGATGATGGCCTCCAGATAGGGCTCATCATCCTCGTCGGTGTCCCGGGAAATCCGCAGAATGACAAGCTCGGCGCTGTCCTCCAGGGCCTCCTCGGGGTCGTCAAAAAGGGGGATGAGGGCCATGTATTCCCGCCCGTCCGCCTCCAGAGTATCCGCCACTTCAAATTCGTGTTCGACGCCGTCCTCATCCACCAGGCTGAGCGTATCCATTTCGTAGTTTTGATCCTGATCCATCGTTTCCTCCTGTCCGCCCCAAGGGGCCGGCGACATCCCGTCCGCCGTCTGTGCGGCGGGTCACCTCTATCTTACCCCGCGGCACGGCGGTTCGTCAACTGTTCCGGCACAAAAACATCCTTCCTTCTTTCGCCAGGCCGCTTTGCCCAAAAAGTTTACGGCTTCTTCACAGGATCCATCTGTATTATTACTCCCCCGCAGGGTATCATGCAAAGGCAGAAACTGGCGTGGGCGATTGTTTTTTTATGCCCTGGCGGGCGGGGGCTATGCAACCGCTATGTTGGCCCAAGGCCAAACCCTTTTTGCCCTGCGGGGCGGGGGGGCTCCGGGTTTTTTGATGCCCTGCGGGGCGGGCCTGTTTTTAGCCAAAGTTTGCTTCTATACTCTAGGGGACGAGGTCCCAAACCCCCTTTGCCCTCCGGGCAGGCCCCACGGGTATAGCACTCCTGTTATCCGCCCCGGTCGTGGCGTGGGCCGGCTTTTGCTTGTTACTTTCCAGCAATGGAAAGGTACCA
>CALGIL010000468.1 GCA_937914895.1 uncultured Angelakisella sp. | reverse complement strand
TGGAGCTGTCCTACTAGCCGCAGTGCCCATGCCCGGCAAGGCCGCCGATGCCATGGGACAAGACGGCCCCCATGTTTGACAGCCCAGTTTCCGCGTACTCAAAGCCGCCCCTTCCGTGGATGGAAGGGGCGGCTTTGCAGTGCTTGCCTGGCGGTTTAGTCCGGAAAGACCTTCACAAAAAATTGCCGGTCCCGCGGGCCATCGAACTCTGCAAACAGCACACCTTGAGAAGAACCGAGCAGGGCTTTTCCCTCCGTTACAATCAGCGTCAGCGCCGTACCTGCCAACGCCGATTTAATATGCCCCGCCGCATCGGTGGGTGTATCAAACTGGTGGAGATAGTCATAACGGGTGGGGATGAGCTTATCGATCTCATCCATAAAATCCACATGCCCCCGTTTATCCCAAAAGGAGGTCATAATCAGGCTGGCGGTGGTATGGTTGCAGTGGACGATGCAGAACCCCTCCCGGATACCGCTGTTGGCTACCGCCTGCTGCAGCTGGGCGGTTACATCATGCATTCCCTCATACTGGGTTTTAAGGGCAATCTTCTCCATATAAGCCATCTTGTACCTCCCTAGCCAATCACTTCGATTTTGCTCTGGCGAAAACGGGCGCAGCCTGCATCCCTTTGGTGAATCTGGCTGTCCTTGCGAAAGGGCTGGGTGCCCCGCATGCAGCCGATGTAGGCGGCCACAAAGTCCATGGGGATATGCTGCATCAGGGGCTGCATCCAGACGGCTTTGGCCGCCGGGGTACGAAAGACCACCGCGTTCTCGGGGAAGAGACTCTCGTCTCCGTCCGTAATAATCGCCACATGGCTTCTCAGCCTGCACATCACCCTGATGGTTTCTATCTCTCTTCCAAAGGAGGGGGAACCGGTATTGGCCACGATGAAGGTTCCCACCTTGTCCACGTTCTTAATAAAGTAGTTGATATGACACCAATCTTCCGAATCATCGTTGGTGGTCAAACCCCCGAATGATTCCACCATTTTGGCGGAGCCGAAAAAGGCGGTGGCATAGTCCGCGCCGTCCCCCACAAAATCCATGAGCTCAATGCCGTCGGCTTCCCACTTTTGGGCCAGGTCAAAAGCCTGGCTGGACAGCCGTTCCATGACCGCGCCGCTGTAGGCGTTGCCGTACTGCAGCAGCCCCATGCGGCAGGCACGGGCCTGCTCGGCGGTAATCTGGCCCTTAGCCGCACTCATGTAAAAGCCAAACATCATCAGTGAAAAAAGGGACGAATAATAGGAGGTTACGTTGGGGGCCGGCCCGTAAGCGGGCAGGGACATAGGCACCACATAGGTGGCCTGGCGGGCCAGGTCGCTGTTGGGGTTGGCAGTAAACGCCACACTCCTGCCTCCCACTGCGTTCATCCGCATCACCGCCTCGGTGGGACGGCTGGGCGCGCCGGAAATTGAGACCGCGCAGACAAAATTGCCCGCCAGGGTCAAAGGCTCCCATCCCTTGTAGGTATTGTAGTACCGGGTAAATTCCACATTGCGCAGCGCTTCGGTGGGGGTGCCCGGCACCATTCCTGTGCGGGTGGATGCGTCCGCGTTCTCATAAACCGGCTTTGCCGCAATGGCCGCACAGTAGCTGTCCCCACAGCCGGTCAGGATCACTCGCTTGGCCTCCTGTACTGCCTGGGTGGAGACACAGGCCTCCAGGTGCTCAAAGGTCATTGCCGCCGCGATGGTGTTTAAATCCTGAACTGAGTTGCGCACCTGGTCCAGCATCACACTTTTATACTCATTGTGCGTCATCTTTTTTCTCCCTTATTCGCCCACGACGCAGATATCGTAGGTTCTGTTTCTGGGGCCGTCATACTCTAAAAAGTATATGCCCTGCTTTCCCTGGGACACTAGCGTACCATTGCGCACGATGCAGCTCACCGAGCTTCCAAACAAAGCGCATTTCAGATGTCCGGCGGCGTCTTCCGGGGATTCCTCATGCTTAAAGTTGATTCGGGCCGGCACCAGGCGCCGCATCTCTTTTACCAGATCTTCCAGAACCTCGTGCCCCCATGCGGTGGTGCGCAGGATGCCGGCGGTGGAATGACAGGTCTCCACCACGGCGATTCCGCTTTGTATCCCACTGGCAGCCACAGCCGCAGCCACCTGGGCGGACAGGTCACAGACCTGATTTTGCTGGGTATCCAGCGTCTTTGTTTCCATATACACCATCTCTTCACCCCTCACACAATCTTGATTTTGGTGCCGTCTTTAAGGC
>CALGIL010000467.1 GCA_937914895.1 uncultured Angelakisella sp. | reverse complement strand
ACGCAAACCTAAAGTATAAGTATGGGAATCGGCATTTCTGGTGTAGGGGGTATTACGTAGATACAGTGGGGAGAAACAAAAAGGCGATAGAAGAGTACATAAAGAACCAGTTGGAAGAGGATATAGCGTCAGACCAAATATTCCTCAAAGAGTATATGGACCCGTTTACGGGTAGCAAGGGTGAGAAGGCATAAAGAAACAGGCCGCTTCAGCGGCGGCCTGTGATAGTAATGCGGTTGGCGAACCTTTCAGGGCCCCTTGAGGGGCTGGCCTGTAAGAAGCCCTTTTAGGGCTGGTGCAAACCACGCGTTCAACGCGTGGTTTTGATTATTTTGGTGCACCGCCTGCGGGCGGGAACTCTGCGCGCTTCTGGTGGAGTATACGATGCAAACGCCCAAATCCCCCCCTTGCCCAGCCCAAAGGAGGAAAAAGCCCATCCAATTTTCCGCCCCCGAACCCGGTCTCAACGGCGTGAAGCCGTCATATGGGTTACCAAGGGGGCGGAGGAAATGCTGTGTATGGTAAGCTGCAAAAGGATCATCGCAATCGTGGCGGGGGCAGTGCTTTTAGGCTGCGGAATCGCAGCCTGGGTCCATCGGCCGAACGCGGCGGCAGCGGGCGGGAAAAGCGGCCTGGATTCGTACTGCGAGCAAGCGCTGGTCAGGACATACCTTCCCAGCATGCAAGGTGCCAGCGATGCTTTCTATAAAGAATACTTTAAAGAATCCCCGAGGATAGAAGACTTTAACACATCCGTCAAAGAGATTACAAAACAGGGAGGCCCTATTGAAATTACGTTTGTGGCTTCTCCATTTCTCGGTGCGCACAATTCTGTCGGAGTCGATGAGATCACATTCACGGTCGGTGAATGGGGCGACGTAAACTTGGAAAAATTCAGTCACGTCATCAGCTATTCTTTGCCGGAGCATTTATTGGGCCTTTCCATCAAGGCAATCCCCGGCCGATATGAGTAACGGCAGCCCTTTTATGTGCCCCCGCATTCACAGGGGAGGGGACTTAAAGCTTGGATACGAAAGAAAAATTTTCCCCGCGGGCTTGACAGACGCCGCCCCGGCGCTTATAATAGCTCCAAACCGAAGAAGAAAAACCTGTGAGAAAGACTAGTAGCCGGTGCGGCAAACCTTCAGAGAGTCCTGGGTGGTGGGATCAGGGCGGGGCGCGGCCGAGTGAATGGACTTTTGAGGGCGGCTTGAACGGGAAACCAAGTAGATGCCGACGGGGCCCCACCCGTTATCCATCGGGAACGCGTGATGGCGCGTGAAGCGAGTGGACGTCTCAGTGACGTCAATTTGGGTGGTATCGCAGGAGTACGGCTCTTGTCCCATGGTGGGACAGGGGCTGTTTTTTTGTGCTCTTCAAAAGGCCGATGGCAGCGGCCCCTCCATCCGCCACCCACACAAAAAGGCCCAAACCGGGCAAGATATGGAGGAAAGCACGATGAAAAAACAGCCTATGGCCAAAAGAATGGCCGCCGCCCTGTCCGCTCTGATGCTGCTGGCCCTGACCGCCTGTTCCGGCGCCGGGACCGGCCCCGCATCCCCCCAGTCCCCGTCCGATTCCGCCGGCGAATCCGCGGAGAGCAAGACAGAATACAAGGTGGGCATTGTCAAGTTTATGGACCACGCCTCCCTGGACCAGATCGAACGCAAGGTCCAGCAGGAGCTGGACGTCCAAAGCGCCCGGCTGGGCGTCAGCTTTCGGTACGCGGATTACACCTATAACGGCCAGGGGGACAGCACCACCCTGAACCAGATTGCCGCCCAGCTGGTGGCGGACGGCGTGGACGTGGTGGTCCCCATTGCCACCCCTGCCGCCCAGATTATGCAGGCGACCATGGCGGACGAGGGCATCCCCATCATTTTTTCCGCCGTTTCCGACCCTGTGACGGCGGGGCTGGTGGCATCTATGGACGCCCCCGGGGGCTCCATTACGGGGGTCAGCGACGCGCTGAACACCGAGATGATTATGAAGATGATGATCGCCGTCAATCCCGACATCGGCAAGGTGGGGCTTTTGTACTCCAAGTCCGAGGATTCCTCCAAAAAGCCCATTGAGGAGGCCAAGGCATACCTGGACGCCCAGGGCATCGCCTATGTGGAAAAGACCGGCACAAACACCGACGAAATCAGCTCCGCCGTGGACGCCCTGATCCACGAGGGGGTGGAGGCCATTTTTACCCCCACCGACAACACCGTCATGAGCGCCGAGCTTGCCATTTTTGAAAAGCTCGGGGACGCCCAAATCCCCCATTATGCCGGGGCCAACTCCTTTGCCCTTAACGGCGCGTTTTTCGGCTACGGCGTGGATTACGATGACCTGGGCGCCAAAACCGCCCAGATGGTGGCGGACCTGCTGGTAAACGGGGCCGACCCCGCCGCTACGCCGGTGGTCATTCTGGCCCACGAGATGGCCACCATCAACACCGAGACCTGTGCGGCCATCGGCCTTGACCTGGAGGATGTAAAGGCGGCCTTTGCCACCCTGGGCATCGGTGTGGAGGAGATTACCACCGCCCAAAAGTTTGAATAAAGCGAAATATCCAGCATAAACAAGGAGGCGTTTTTGTGCCGTCCATCCTGTCCCTTGCCGCCCTGCGCACCGCCCTGGAGGTGGGGTTTGTCTACTCCCTGGTGGCGCTGGCGCTGTTTATCAGCTTTTCGGTTTTAAATATTGCCGACCTGTCCACCGACGGCTGCTACACCCTGGGCTTTGCCGTGGGCGCCACCGTCACCCTGGCGGGGCACCCCTTTCTGGCCCTGCCCGCCGCCATGGCGGCGGGGGCGGCCTCGGGGCTGGTTACCGCCCTGCTGCAGACCCGCCTGGGGGTGGAGAGCATCCTGGCCGGCATCATCGTCAACACCGGGCTGTACACGGTCAACCTGGCGGTGATGGGCTGGTCCTCCAACCTGTCCCTGTACGGCAGCCCCAGCCTGTTTGCCCTGGCCAAGGGCCTGAGTACGGCGGGGTGGTGGGCAAAGTGGCACGAGCTTATCCTGCTGGCCGTCATCCTGCTGGCCGCCTGCCTGCTGGTCATCAGCTTTCTGGGCACCCGGCTGGGGCTGTCCATCCGGGCCACCGGGGACAACGCGGACATGGTGCGGGCCTCCTCCATCAACCCGGCCTTTACCATCACCGCGGGGCTGTGCCTTTCGGGTTCCCTGACGGGGCTGGGGGGCTGCCTTATCGGGCTCCTCAACAAAAGCAGCGACATCAACCTGGGCAGCGGCATGGTGACGGTGGCCCTGGCCAGCCTCATCATCGGCGAGAGCATTATGGGCCGCAGGTCCATGGCCGGCCGGGTGGCGGGGGTGGTGCTGGGCGCCTGCCTGTACCGGATGATTGTGGCGGTGGCCATCAGCACAAGCCTGGTGCCCACAGAGGGCTTTAAGCTGGTGTCCGCCGTCATTGTGGCGGCGGCCGCCGCCTCCCCCCAGGGCCGAAGGCTCATTGCCCTGCACCGCCAAAAGCGGGCGGCCAAAGGGAAGGGGGGCGCGGCGCCTTGCTAAAGCTGACAAATGTCTGCAAGACCTTCAGCCCCGGCACGGTCAACGAGAAAAAGGCCCTGGAGGAGGTATCCCTCCGCCTGGAGCCGGGGGAGTGGGCCACCCTGGTGGGCTCCAACGGGGCGGGCAAGTCCACCCTGCTGGGGGCCGTTGCCGGCACCTTTTATCCCGACCGGGGGTCGGTGGTGCTGGGGGATGAAGACATTACCTTTTGGCCGGAGCACCGGCGCAGCCGGGAGATGGGCAGGCTGTTCCAGAATCCCCTGGGGGGCACCGCGCCCCACATGACCATCGAGGAAAACCTGGCTCTTGCCTATCTGCGCGCCGGCCGGGGCCGCGGCGCCTGGTTCAGCCGCATTGGCAGGGCGGACCGGGACTTTTTCCGCCGCAGGCTGGCCATGCTGGACATGGGGCTGGAGGACCGTCTGACCCAGCCCGTGGGGCTTTTGTCCGGGGGCCAGCGCCAGGCCCTGACCCTGCTGATGGCCACCATGGTCCCGCCCAAGCTGCTGCTGCTGGACGAGCACACCGCCGCCCTGGACCCCGCCGCGGCGGAAAAGATTTTGGCGCTGACCCGGCAGGTGGTGACGGAGAACCGGATTACCACCCTGATGGTCACCCACAACATGAAGCAGGCCCTGGAGCTGGGCAGCCGCACCCTGATGATGGACGGCGGGCGCATTGTGCTGGACATCCGGGGGGAGGAACGGCGGAAAATGACGGTGGGCGGTCTGCTGGACCAGTTTCGGGCCCGGGCGGGCAGGGACCTGGACAACGACCGGATGCTGCTGTCGTAACACCGTACAGCCGTTCCATTGGACGGAGAGAAGGAGCCCCCGGGGCGCCGGTCTTTTGGCCGGCGCCCCGGGGGCTTGTGGGGGAAAAGCAGAAGGACGGACGGGCTTTAGGACGTGGGCAGAATTTGTCCGCAGGCAATCATTTCGCCGGAATTCCCCGAGGGCTGGGTGGTAAAATCGTCGGGGGCGGCATGGATGATCACCGAGCGCCCCAGGATCTCCCGGATGGTAAAGCGGCTGGTCAAAACGGACATAAACGCCGTTCCGCCGTTGCCAAACAGCGGAGGAAGATCCCCCGCATGGGCGGGGTGGGGGCAGCCCCGGGGGTTGTAGTGGGAGCCCACGTCGGCAAAGGGGTCGTCGGCGGTTCCGGCGCAGGGGGCGCCTTCGTGGATATGAAATCCAAAAATGTCCGACGCGCAGGGGCCGCCGCCCTGGGGCAGGCCCACAATGGACGCCACCACCAGCACGCCGGGGTCGGCCTGGTAAAAGCAGACGTCCCCATGGATGCCGGGGTACCTGGGGCTTCCCGCCACGCGGGCGCAGGCGCTGGGAGCGCCGCGAAAGGGAATTTGATACGGTTGGCGCATAGCCAAAACCATCACCTCCTCCCCCATTCTATGAATTTGGGGGAAAACGGTGAAAAGCACAGGGGGAAAGCCCCCTTCGGCGTGCAAATCAGACAATCAAACTTTTGCGTTTAAAACACAGGCACGCAAAAGCCCGCGGACGGCGGCTCCCATAGCGGGAAAAAACGGCGGGCAAATGGGCCTGATTCTGCCAAACATTGCATTTGCAAACGGTTTGCCGGAGGATTACAATGAGGTTGTCCTCGCGAGACAAATACTTAAAGGAGGTCTTTCTGATGTTTTATTGCAGGAATTTTAGCTGCGGAAATTTTGATTGCAGTGCGCTTTGGCAGGCCCTTTGCAAATGCTTTGGATTCGGCTGCTAAATCGACCTCACAGACAGCCCCGCCTCGGCGGGGCTGTGTCTTGCGATAATGCAAGGCCCATCCCGTTTTGGGATGGGCCTTGGGTTTTGCGCGGCGTTAATCCTCTAAAATTTGTCCGTCGGTGGAGATGGTGACCACCTGCCAGGGGATCAGCTTGCCGCTCTGGCGCAGGGCGGTCTGCACCGCCTGGACGATTCCGCCGCAGCAGGGCACCTCCATGCGGACCACGGTGACGCTTTTGATGTCGTTGGCCTCCAGGATGGCGGTAAGCTTTTCGGCGTAGTCGCAGGCGTCCAGCTTGGGGCAGCCGATAAGGGCCACCCGGCCCCGGATGAAGCGGCCATGAAAGCCGCCGTAGGCAAAGGCGGTGCAGTCGGCGGCCACCAGCAGGTTGGCCCGGTGGAAGTAGGGGGCGTTTACGGGCGCCAGCTGAATCTGCACCGGCCACTGGGAAAGCTGGCTTGCCGCTTCGCCATGGATTTCCGGGGCGGCAAGGGGCGCCGCCGCCCGCTGGATGACCCGGGCACGGGTGCCGGGGCAGCCCATGGGGGGCATGGCGTCCAGGACCTGCTGGGCCGCCTTGGCCCGGACGGCGGCTTCGTCGTAGGCGGCGGCCTCCCGCTGGGAGATCGGAAGAGCACACGTCTGAACT
>CALGIL010000466.1 GCA_937914895.1 uncultured Angelakisella sp. | reverse complement strand
CATATCCATCACGTCACATTGCCGAATTCCAAAAACATCTTTCTGGCCAACCCGTTTTAGGAATTCGGCAATGTGACGTGATGGATATGTCCCACTCCGTATCCGCTGCCAGCAAAAGTAAAAGCACGCCGCCATCCCGGCTTATGCCAAGGAAATATATCTGAAGGTGCCGCTGTCAACAAAGAGGGTTATGATTTTGTGGTATGTGGTTTCATAAAAAGAGACTGTGACGTCCAGGACTAAGTTGCCGTTTTCTTGCTTTCCCGTAATATTTGTAATCTCACGATGTACAATTGGGACCGCACCGGGCGTAACATACATGCCTTCTTCGGCGTTATAAATCAGATTATCGGAACGCAGCAACTTTGCGTCTATGCCAAAATAGTTTGCGGCAGCGTCCTCCAGTTCCTCTGCCGGAACATGAAAGCCGTCTTTTCCCTCAATCTGATAGTTTGTTACATAGCCCTCGGGATCCGAATCACGGGTAAAAAATGCATACCACATCACAAAATCCGTGGCTGTCAGTTCCGAGGGATCTCTCCAAGTTTTTGAACTGCTTAGAAAATACAATATTGGGGCGACATAAGAATTATAATTTGAACTATCCTCTGTTTCGGCTTGTGGTGCGTCTGACGGAGAATCCGTTGTCGAATCACCTTTTGCGGGCTGTGGCGCCGATTCGGTCGAAGGGGTATTGGGCAATGTTTCTGTACCACAGCCCACCAGGACGAACAGAAGCAAACCGCCCAGAATGCCAGCCAGAAATTTATTCACGCTCCCACTCCTTTTGCATCAGATGGATGCAGCTGCTGCGGCAGAAAGGATGGGCGGATGCCGGTGTGCCGGGAAAATCCTGCCGGTTTGCTTTCGCGCCGCACAACTGTCTTTTACCGCCCCATAGACTTCCTGTCACCTTAACTCCATGACATAATAGAGGTCCTGGCTTTCGGCATCAGCGCCATCACAGGCAAGCAAAATGCTCTTCCCATCCTGGGAGGGATAGACCATGGGGATGTTTACCCCGGAAGGAAGGGGTATATCTAAATCAGTCCACTGCTGACCGCTGATGTCTGTGGTCGTCTGCTGTCCAAAATCAGTCATCCTTAGTCCGGACGACTGGAATGAATAGACAATGGCATAGTCCCTTGTGACACAGATGACCTGGCCGCCCGCGGGGTTTTGGTCCAGAGTAAGCAGTTCCCGCTGTCTGCCGCTTTCCAAATCAAAGAAGCTGTACGTTACGCCATCCTCTTTTACCTCATGAATCAGGACGCCCTTTCCGTCCGGATTCCACTGGAGCCCCTTATCTTCCTGCGGCCCCCGCTCTGCCTCCATGTGAAACCTGAGGGCCCCCTGTAAATCAAAGATTTTGTATTGTGTGGCAGACCCGGGGGAACGGTCCGCTTCCTGGGTGATGAGGATATATTCTCCGTCCGGGGACCAGCTGGGGGTGCCAAGCGGCCCAATCTCGGATGCGGGAATCAGGAGCACCGGTGTGTCAGGAGCGGAGAGGTCATAAACAGCCAGGTTCCCCTCCCTGTCATAAGCCAGAGACGCTTCCTGACTGGAGAATTCGTAGTCGTAAACCCCCAGGGGATACTCGGTGACTGCTCCGCCGGCCAAATCCACCTTGATGCCCCGAATCAATCCCCGGCCGGGGAAAAACACATAGGCGGATGCTTCATTTGAACGGATTTGGGTGCCGTGGGCCAGGCGGTCAGGCCCAGAAAACTCATGGAGCAGGGTCATGGCGTCTGTTTGTGTGTCATACAGAAAAACACGGCGCCGACCCTCCCCATTTTCGGGCACAAAGATGACCTGCGTACTGCTGACCCAGGCCATTCGTTGGGAGCCCAAGCCCCAATAAAAGCCGTCTGCAAACAGCTTTTCCAACAGGGCGGGCCGGATTTCTTTGATGGAGAGAATCCGGATGGGTTCATGCTCTGCCGGGCCGCTGTCCTCGGGACCTGCGTCAGAAGTGCTTTGCGCCGGGCCGCCGGGGTTTTCTTTTGCCTCACCGCTCCCCTCCGCGCCGTCCGTTTTGGCACACCCGGCCAAGCCGACAAGCGCCATGACCAATAGCAGGACCGCCAATCGTTTTTTTATCACATCGTCCCTCCGTTTGTTTTTGCCGCTGTTCTGCCCCTTTTGAATCATCCCCCGACCCTGCCGAGGGGTGATTTTTAGAAAGGTTAATCCGTAATATGGCGAACGTGACAGGAAACAAACCTCCAGCCATATTCCTCCGACTTCTCCACCTGAATTTCAGCGTAGCTTTGGATCTCATGGGTATCAGAAACGGGGATTGGGTTCTCGCAAAAGAGGGTGGCTTTGTTTCCGTCCACCTCATAGGAGGTCACATAGGTGGCCCCCCCGATTCCGCCGCCCCCCTGCGGCGCCCAATAACCGTCAATGTCGGGATCATAATTTTCCATCATCGCATGAAGTTCATCTGCCGTCATAACAAAGCAGGGCTGGAATGCCGCATCAAAAATCGCCGCCGGGGTGTAAAGATAACCTTCGACGCCATTATTTGTGGCATATTCATAGGTCTTTTCAATCTGGTCAAAACCCACAAGCGTACACCCGGCCAGGTAAAAAGTTGCCGTACTGTCACAGGTCCCCGGCTCAAAATCCGTCAGGAATACCCCTGAGTAATCCACCTTATCGACCAAAGCCTGAAAGGTCTCTGACAGATCCTCCGGCTGGGAGGTTTGCGAATTTTGCGGCGGGTATGCAAAGGAGCTGCCGCCACTGGGGCCGCTTGGCGGGGGGTTGTCCCCATGGGTACAGGCGCTTAGCAGCAGGCATACGGCCATGATGGCTGCGAACATCGTTCTCTTTTTCATGTTTCTTCATCTCCGTTTGAGACTTTTGTTTATAATAGCATTTTACAATGAAAACACCTAATTGGCCAACCCGGTTTAGGAATCCGGCCTGGAGATGTCGCAGGAGCCCGAAAGATACTTCCAGCACTTGCCGGAGACCAGCACGTTTAAGGTGACACGGTAAGTGTCCCCCACATCCGTATCCGTTACCAGCGAAAGTGAAAGCACGTCGCCGTCCCGGCTTGCGCTGACGATGGGGGGCAGGCTGCCAACGTCCCGGCCGCCGGCCATAAACACATAGCATTTACGGCTTGCATCGTAGATTTTGGCCGTCCTCAGGTACTCCATCGAAACATCAAAATACTGCTGCATAAATTGCTCGACCAGGTCCCCCTCGACTTCCACGGGGGTGTAGGCGTCGGCGTCTATGTACTCGGGCTGGGAATAAATCTCATTGCATCCGTAAAATTCTATCAGCCGGTCCACCGGAATATCGGCCGGCGTGGTCCAGGTCTCATAAAGCAAACCGGAAATGCCGATGGGGACAACATAGGTTGAGAACACTTCGCCGTTGGTTACGCCATTGGGCACGGCGATGACAGTCGGCGGTTCAGGCTCCGGCGGAAGGGGAGGGCTCTCGGAGGGGGATTCCGATCCCACGTCCCCGCCGGAGGACGGATGATCAGGCGCCTCCGCATCACAGCCCGCCAGGGCGAAAATCAGCAAAACGCTAAGAATGCCGGTCAGGAACCTTTTCATGCTTCCACTCCCTTTAAATCATCGCTGCGTGCAATTGCCGCGGCTGGAAATATCCTGCGAAATGCGGCAAAAGGACGGCCCCGCGGCGGATGCCGCCTGAACCAGAAACAGGGGATAAAGGGCGGCATGGCCGTATCCAGCGGATATGGCACCAAAACCCTTTATATATATAACGCAGAAAATGGAAAAAAGGGACAGCCTTTGACAAAACAGGCTCTGCGTGTAAAATTGAATCCGCTTTGCCCGCCCCCTAAAAGCTTGGGATGAAAAGCGGCCCAAGAAGCCTTAGAAAAGTTTGTCCCTTTTTGCGCCTTTGTGCGTTATAAAGGTGAAAAGCTTAAACAGTACAAAGAAAATCCCGGCAATTGCCATGGGGGCTTATTGGGGGACGGCTTTTGGCAGGGCTAACGTTTAGCCAGCGCCTTTCTGTCCGCCCCCCGGGGCGGCATGGCCTCTTTTTACAGTGCCGCAAGGGCAGGCTCTTCCCTGTGGGGATCTCACCAAATTCAGCAGCGGGAAAGGGAAACGTCATGCAAAACAGGTACCTGATGGCTTTAGTCGTTCTGTTCCTTTTAAGCGCATGCGCGCCCAGCCCAAACCGTGTCGGTTCATCCGGTCCGGAAAGCCCGGGGCCTACAAAAATCCCGGAAAGCATAGGACGTGCGGAGCGCACAGAAAGCATTGACGAAATGAAGTTTACCAGACTGACCGCCTACAATGGGACAATCTGTGGGATAAAGGAAGACGGAACCCTGGTGATGTGGGGCAGCAATGTGTTTGCCGGCATTGGCAACGGAGAAATCGACGACGGCCCCGGGGGGCTTCAGGTCGTCCGCCCCTATACCCACACATTTGACGAAAAGATTGTGGATGCCGGTTCGGTGGTAAGCAGCTATGCCCTGACCGAAAGCGGCAGTCTTTATACATGGGGGCTAAACCACAGCGGGGAATGCGGCACCGGCGCGGCGCCCATCCTCCGCCCCCAAAGGGTGGAGGGCCTTGGCGGCATAAAGCAGTTTTCCATGTCCACCGCGTTTTCGCTGGCACTGGATGGCAGCGGGTCGGTTTACCATGCGGGTGTAATGATGGAGCAATTTTCCGATGCCCGGGATTATGAGTGGAATTATTATTCCGAGGAGGCTAAGCGGCATGAGCGCTTTACCAAGCTTCCGCTGGATTTTAACAGCGTAAAAATCGATTCGGCCCTGTGCTATGTATTTTTGACCGATACGGCCGAGGTCTATATGCAGGGAATCCTTTTGGGGGACGCCCTGGAGCAGAGCCCGGATATTTGCTGCCCGGAGCCTGTAAAGCTTGACTTTCCCGAAAGGATTGTGGATATTGCGGCGCTTACCACCAATATTGCGGCCCTTTCAGAATCCGGAAGGGTCTATGTCTTCGGGAGGCCCGAAACGGGGCTTTCCGACGCCGAAACAGACATCAAAATCTCCGATCTCATGTATCAGAAGCGGCTGGAGGGCGTTGCCGCCATAGACGGATCGGACTACTGCGCAATGGCGGTGACGGCAGACGGCGACGGATATGTCTGGGGTCTGGATATATACGGCCAGATTCTTAAATCCAACGAGGGCAAGCCGAGAGCGGAATACGAAATCATTCCCCAGCCCGTCAAGCTGGACTATTCCGACATAAGGCAGTTTACCATGGGCATTCTGTGCGGTTCCGTCCTGGATGCGGATGGCGGCGTCTTTATTTGGGGGGACAGCAGCGCCGGCCAAAGGATTGCCTTTATCAAGTGATGCGGGGCGGAAAGCGGGAAGTTCTTCGGTTTGTAAGGATGAAAAAAGCATGGGCGGCGGGTGTGAGGGGACAACGTATTTGAGAAACGCGGGATAAACCGG
>CALGIL010000465.1 GCA_937914895.1 uncultured Angelakisella sp. | reverse complement strand
GACACCGCAGCCAGGGGGCGGCGGAGGCCAGGGCCTCCGTTTCCAGGGCGGCGGCGGTGTCCACCGGTCCGCCCCGGGTCACCCGGGCGTCCCCCACCGTCAGGCTGCCCCCGGCGGTAAGGCACAGCAGCAAATGCCTGCGGCAGGCCATGGCCGCCGCCGCTGCGGCCAGCAGCTCCCGGCCCCGGTCAGTCAGCTCCCGCCGGTTCCTTTGCTCCTCCAGCCGGGCCATAGCCTCCCGGCAAAGGGGTTCCTGGGCCGCCAGGGCCGCGCCCTCCAGCCCGGTGTACAGGGCAAACCGCTCCATTACCGCTTCCAGCTCCACCGCTTTCCCTCCTTTGGGGGCAGCGCCCCGCCGGGGAACCATCCCCGGCGGACGCTCCTCCGGCTTTTTGTCCGGTCCATCAGGACTTCAGGGTCAGCACCTTGACCGCCGCGGGAAAGATTTTGACAAAGCCCGCGATGGAGGTGATGGCCGCCCGTTCCAGCTGGCAGCTGATGAGCTTGTCGTAGTCCACCTGCACCTCCCCGGCGGTGACCATTTCCAGGGCGCAGCGGCTGTCCAGGGCCACCAGGGTCCCGGCGGGCACCGACGCGGTCTTGAACAGTACCGCCCCCAAAGGGGTGCCCAGCTTTCCGCTGTTCTGGAAGCCAAGGCCCGCGGCGGGGTCCTTAAACTCCGGCAGATTGAGAAGCTTTGCCGCCATGTCCGGGGCGGCCAGCAGGGTGTTCATCTGGTATTCCTCAAACTGCTCCCACAGGCGCACCAGGTCCCCGTAGGCCATGTCCGGGGCAGCGGTCTCCAAAACCTCGGCGGCGCTTTCCGGCGACCCGTCCCCGTTTACAAGGACCTCCACCGCGTCGTCCAGCTGGCTTTTGGCAATGTAGCCCCCAATCTGCCGCAGGGCCACGGTAAACAGGTCCAGCCGCTGAAAGCGCAGCGCCTCGTAGGAGGCCGCCAGCATGCGGCCCCGCTTTTTAAGGCGCACCAGATTTTCTTTAAGGTGGATGGCGGTCTCGGGAATCTCCTGGCCCTCGCCCACGGCCTTCAGCTCCATCAGCTCCTTGCCGTTGTCCACCGAGATGGACCGGTAGTCCAGGGAGTCGATGTTGGTTTTGGAGGCGACAATGCTTTCCAGAATGGCCGCCTCCCCCATGCCCTGGTGCACCGCCCGGGCCACGTATTCCGGGAAGAGGGCGGCGCTGCTGGCGGTGCTGAAAAATTTTTCCACCTGGTTGCTGCGGGGGCCCTTTACCCGGATGTCAAAGCGCTTGAGCTGCCGCTCGTAGGCGTCCAGCCCCCCAAGGTCGGTGCCGGCGTAGTCGCCGGAGGGGTCCAGCTCCTCCAGCAGCTGGCTGAAGCTGCCCCTGGACGAATGGTACATGGCCCTGTCAAGTCCCAGCGATTTGTAGTTGTTCATCTGCGTCTCCTTTCCAAATGCGCCAAAAATTCCTTCTTGCCCTTTGCCGATGGGGTTTTTACAGCTTAAAGGGGGTGTTTTCCTCGGCCCGCCGGGGGGCGTCCTCCCCCGCCGTCTGGATTAGGGGCAGGCGTCCCGCCGCCTTGCGCCGAAAGTGGGCCGCCCAGTCCTCCAGGGCCTCCGGGCCCAGGGGATCCAGAGTTTTGGCCAGCAGCTCCCGGGGCAGGTCCGGCTCCGCCAGGGCCCCCAGCCGCAGGGCCTCCCCGTACACCTTTTCCCGCCAGGCCCGGCCCCGGGCGGCCTCCTCCTCCAGACGGTCCAGCCGCCGGGCCAGCTCCTGCCGCTCCAGGGGGGACAGGCCGGCGCCCCCGGCCGCCCAGGTCTTCAGGATGTCACCGGGCTCCTCCCCTTCGGGGGCCAGCCCCTTGGTGACCCCGGCGGCGGGCTGGGCCGGCACCGCCACAAAGCTCCACTCGTAGGCGTCGGCGGGTTCGTCCAAAACGGTGTGGCACAGCCGCTCTGCGCCGTCCCCCTGGTAGATCTGGCCGGGGCGGTGGCGGCAGGGGTCGCGGCTTCGGTCCTGCCCGCAGATGGAGCAGACCGCCCGCCCCACCGCGCAGCCCACGCTCACCTCTTTTTTAATGCCCGCGTCAATCTCCAAAATCAAATCGGCGTTTTTTTCGCTGCGCACCATGTAGGCCTCGGCCCGCAGGGTACAATAAGGCTCCCCGACGGTGGTGCGCCGGCCCTCAATCCGCTCCACCCGGCAGCCATAGATGCGGGCGGTCTGGTTGGCCCCCTTGGGGTCGTGGTCAAAAATGCCCGTCTTGCCCACAAAAAGCTGGGCCAGCCGCTCCAGGGCCGGGATGGAAAACCGCTCGTGGTCCCGGTCCACCTCGTTGTCGCACAGCACCATGGAAAAGGTGTACACCTCCTCCGCCTTCAGGGGGCGGCGGGCATACCGCCCAATGGCCTCCAGGGCCTCCGGGTCCACGGCGGCCCCGCTTTTTTCAATGGTTCCTTCCTTCATGCTTTCCCTCCGTTTCTCAGTCCCGCCGGGGGGCGGCCCCCTCCGCCGGGGGATGGGTTTTCCCCCATTCCCCCGGGAATGGCCGCCTCCAGCTGGGCGGCCCGGGCGTTGGACAGCCGCGCCGCCGCCTGCTCCGTCTCGTCCTGAAGACTGATGCTGTCCCACAAAATCTCGGGGCTGTCCTCCAGCCCGGCCAGGGCCAGGGACATGCGGCAGATTTCTTCCAGCACCGGCGCCAGCAAATGGCGGTAGCTTTCCAGCTCGCTGGTCAGAATATCCGCCTGCTGGCGGCTCATCCGCTCGGTGGTGCTCCAGCTGAGGCCCAACAGAAAGGGGGGGATGCCCAGCTTTGCCACCATCTGCTCCAAAATCTGCCGCACCGGCACCTGGGTGTCGATGTACTGGTTGTCCGCGCCGATGACCCGGATGCCCACATCCCCCACCGCCACAAAATCCCGCACCTGGCCCCCGGCGCTTTGGGACATGGCGGCGGTCCACTCCCGGGCGATATTTTCGGCAATTTCCGGGGCGCTGCCCCGGTCGCCGGGCCCGGGCTTGTAGGTGACGGCATACCGCAGGCTGCCAATGCGCTGGAAGTTGTTGCCCACCGCCTTAAAAATCTCCATCAGGATGTCCGCCAAAAAGGGCAGCCCCGCCAGCAGCGGCTGGCCTGTCACCTCCCCGGGCTTTGGGTTCAGGGCGGAAAACAGCACCAGCTGGGGGTAGGGCAGGGGCTTGCCCCCGCCGGGCCCGGCCACCAGAATTTCCGCCTCCAGGGGGCTTTTGCCCCGGGCGATCTCCAGATGCCGCAGGGCGGGCAGATATAATGCCTCCAGCCGGTCCCCGCCGGGGGACAGCACCATCTCCCCCACGGCGCTGCCGTACACCAGCAGACTGCGCAGGTACGAGGCGGCAAAGGCCTCCAGCCCCCGCTGGGACGCCCCCACGGGGATCTCCCGGTACAGGCGGTCCAGATGGCGCTGGGCCTGTGTCCCCCGGCACCGGGGCCGAAAGCCCCCCACCAGGCGGATGATTTTTTCCAGGGCCGCGTCCACCAGGGGCACCGCCTGGCACAGCTCCTCGTACACCGCCGCCTCGGGGGGCCGCAGGGGGCGGCCGCCCCAGGTCCCCAATATGCCCTCGGCGCGGGCGGTCTGCACCGACACCCGGGGGGACCCCCGCCGAAACAGGTCTTTCAGGTTCACAACCTCACTCCTTTCCCACCGGCGGCCAAGGTGGGGCCGCCGGCCCCGCAAAAGCTTACAGGGGGCCGCACCACGGCGGCAAAGGCCCCGGCGGGCTGTTCCCTGTCCAGGACGGTGGACACAAAATAGCGGATGTCGTCCATGGCGTGGTCGTCCTCCTTTACCGGGGCGTCCTGGGCCGACTGCTCCTTCCACCGGTACAGGCCGAATTCCCGTATGGCGTCCCGGCAGTCCGGCCCGATGAGGATGCGCCCGCTTTTCAGGGCGTCGCTGACCAGCCGGATGCCGTCGGCCACCTGGTTGCGGGCCTGAATGGCGGTATACCGCCCGTGGCGGCGGACGCACTCCAAAAAGCTGGCGGCGGAGGGGTCCACCACCACCCCGGCCAGGGGCCGCTCTCCGGCCAGGGCCTCCAGGGCGCGGTAGTACTCCTCGTCGGTGCGCATCACCCCCGTCCGCCGGGAATCGTGATAGTACTCCGCCGCCCGGTACCAGACCTGCCCCACCCGGCCCCAAAGCCCCATGGAGCAGGGGTTGACGGTGCCGTAATCGCAGGAGACGTACCATTCCTCCGGCGGGGCGGGCGGCTGCGCCAGGTGCCGCTGGGGCGAAAACATGGGGTACACAAGGCCCGACGGGGCGGTCCACCGCCCCAGCACAAACCGCTGGTAAAACACCCCGGCGTACAGCCCCTCGTACCGCCTGCGGATCTCGGGCGTCAGGCTGGGGTTGTCCGCCATGGTAAAGTGGAGGTACAGCGCGTTTTTTTCTTCCGCCTTCCGGATCCACTCCTGATAGAACCAGTGGAGGGGGTGCTCCGGGTTGCAGGAAAACCAAAACCGGGACCCCGCCACCGAGCACCGGGCCAGGGCCTGCTCCACAAAGGAGCGGGGCATAAGCGCCACCTCGTCCAGCAGCACCCCGGACAGGGTAATGCCCTGAATGAGCGCCGCCGAGGACTCGTCCCGTCCCCCAAAGAGGTGGAACCGATTCTGCCGCCCCATGCAGCTGACCTCCAGCCGGCCCTTGCTGACCAGATAGCGGCAGGCAAGGCCCGCCTCCTGCAGCAGGGGCAGCAGGGGCGCCACCAGGTTGCGGGACAGGGAGGTGACCGTCTTGCCGCAGAGGGCAAAATCCGCCCCGTCAAAGGCGGACATGGCCCAGGCCACAAAGGACAGGGATAGGCAGAGGGTCTTGCCGCTGCGCACCGCCCCGTCGCAGATGACGGCGTCCCGACCGTGGTGCCGGCTTTGCCGGTGCCACCAGGTCAGCACCTCCAGCTGCTTGCGGGAAAAGGGCTTATACCCCATCCTCTTCCCCGTCCTCCCCGCCGGGGGCGTCCCGCAGGGCCTGAGCCCCCTGGCGCAGGGCGTCAAACAGCCCCTGGCCCTCCCGGCGTTCCTCCCGGTCCAGCTGGGTCAGGCGGTCCAGGGCATCCAGGCGGTCATAAAAGCGCACCTCCACGCCGCCCTTTACCCGCCGGATTTCGGACACGTTATACAGGTCCAGTCCGGTGGGGTCCAGGGCGTCCCCCTCCTCCCAAAACGCCAGGCGCACCGCGTCCCCCACCGGGCCAAAGGCCAGGCGGCGGTAGCCCTCCCGGACCGTTCTGGGGGGCTTCTTCCCCTTTTTTCGGTCGGTCATCCCATCTCCTCCTTTCAGGGTGATCCCTTTCACCCACAGGGTCTGCGGGGCATTTTTTTGCAGTGCGGACTGCAAAATCACACAAAGGTTTACAAATTATCCTCCGGGGGAAGGACCTGCGGGGCGTTTTCAGCGCCCTGCGGGCGGGGGCTGTTTTTAGCCAAGGTTATCCTTCTTTACTCTTTGGGGTGTTGCCCCAAACCCTCCTACGCCTCCGGCGGGGCCTTATAGATATAGGTTTTCTGTTGTCCGTCCTGGTCGTACCAGGGGGTGCCTTTTGTTTGTTACTTTCCAGCAATGGAAAGGTTCCAAAGATTGCCGGGGTGCCTCCGGGGG
>CALGIL010000464.1 GCA_937914895.1 uncultured Angelakisella sp. | reverse complement strand
GGCATGGCCGACCGGTGCCCCGACCCCGACCAGGCCGCCGAAATTTATCTGGCGGCCTCCCGGCGCCTGGAGGAGCGGGGCTTTGTCCACTACGAAATCTCCAACTTTGCCCGCCCCGGCTATGAGAGCCGCCACAACACCTTGTACTGGACCCTGGACGACTACCTGGGCATAGGTCCCTCGGCCTATTCCTTTTACGGGGGCCGGCGGTTCCATTTCCCCTCCGATTTAGACGGGTTTTTGTCGGCGGAGGACCCCTGGTCCCTGGCCCGGGACGACGGCCCCGGCGGGGACTGGACCGAGCGGCTGATGCTGGCCCTGCGGCTGCGCACCGGCCTGGACCTGTCCCTGGCCCCCCGGTACGGCCAGGACCCGGAGCGCCTTCGGGCAAAGGCCCGGCCCATGGCGGCGGCGGGGCTGCTGACCCTGGACGGGGGCCGCATCGCCCTGACCGACCAGGGGTTTCTGCTGTCCAATTCCATCATCACCGCCCTCCTTCCTCCGGAGGGGTGATGCCTTGGCAGAGCATAAAAAACCCCCGAAAGGCGCCTCCCTTTTCCTTGACAAACCCAAGGGTCTGTTATAGTCTTTTCTTAGCGTCTGTACTGCTTGCGGCGTGTTTGGATGAAGCAAAAACAGAAAATAAGGTAACGTATGTCATAGGGCCGCGCCGTGCCGGACAGGGCGGCGCGCCCGCCGGTTCACCGCCGTCCGGGCCGGCGGGCCGGTCCAATGCAAAGGAGAATGATTTATGCATGTTTTTCACAAGACCCGCCTGGGGGGCGTTTTGGCCCTGCTGCTGGCGGCGGCCCTGCTGGCCGCCGGATGCGGCGCCCCAAAGGACGACGGGGATAACGCCCCCTCGGATTCCTCCCTGCCCGGCGACTTGGCGCCCGACCCCAGCGACCCCGACAGCATCGGGCTGCTGAACCTTATCGACATCAACTACATCGCCTTTCCCGAACGGGACCCCGGGGACCAATCCCCCCTGGTGAACTGGCGCGGACGGTACGGCGACGACAAGGCCGTCCTCTATGTGTTTGACGAGGCCGCCCAGCAGTACACCGGCTATCGCCTGAACCGCCCGGCGGAGGCCACCCTCTGCCAGCTGGCGCTGGCGGTGGGCGAATTTATGGGTTATGCCCCCGGGGACAGGCCCCTGCCCATTAAAAGTGTCCGGCTGGAAAAATCCATGGCGGTGGTGGACCTGGACCGCGCCTCCTTCCTGGACTATTTCCCCGACGAGAGCTCCGGCAGCTGGGCGCTGGCCTCCATTGCCCGAACCCTTATAGAAAACGACCAGTTTATCACCGATGTGGGCTTTACCATGGATGGGGGCGGCCAGTTCCAGACCGACTACCTCATTCTGGAGGACGACGGCTATGGCAGGTATGAGGCGCCGCCCCTGTATGCCGATGTTTCGGACGCCGAGTTTGCCGCCCTGCGGGCCCTTGCCGTCTATCCCGGCCTGGAAGAGGGCCGGGGCCAGTGGTACGGCTTTGACCCCTTTGCCGACGATCAGCTGAAAAAAATGGCCGACGCCGAGGACCTGGCCATGCTGCTGTACCAGGCGGGCAACGCCCAGGTGGACTTTGAGGACCCCGCTCAGATCCCCAACAACGTCAAGGTGGAGCAGGCCCTGTCCTTTCTGCCCATTGCCACCACCGAGGAGACATACAGCGGCACCCGTCCCCACTTCCCCCAGCTGGAGCCCCTGGCCCGGTCTGTGGAGGATACGGAAATAACCCCCCGGGAGTGGGTGGAGCAGGCGGTCCGGGACATTTACGGACCCGAAGCCCGGGTGCTCCACCAGACGGCGTTTAAGTGGCGCTGGCACGCCAAGGAGGGGGTTTACACCCCGCCCCACATGGGCGGCTGGGCCGCGTGGATGCCCTACATCTTTGCCATTGAGGAGCAGGACGGCGGCTACCGGGTGGAGTTCATCTACTCCTACATGGGCATGGGCGGCGGCTTTGGCAGCGGCGCCGGCGAGTGGGTGGAGCCCACCACCCCCAGCGACACCTTTGGCGCCCTGAAGACCGACCCCAAGTTTTTGGATTTTGCGGCGGGCCAGCCCCGCAAGGAGGCCTTCATCCAAAAGGACGGCGGCCGCCTTTTCCTCCGGTCTGTCAAAACCCTGTAAAAACGCGGGCGGATAAAAGTCCACCGCTCCTGTCCGTTTTTGCTTTTCTTTGTCCCCCGGGTGTGCTATGATAGGGGTGCGGGAGGGATTTTTTACAGAAAGGCGGATTGTTATGAACCTGTATGATTTTACCATGACCGACAACAAAGGCACGCAGATCCCTTTGTCCACCTACGCGGGCAAGGTCCTGCTGATTGTCAACACCGCCACCAAGTGCGGCCTTACCCCCCAGTACGACGCCCTGGAGGCCCTTTATCAAAAGTACCGGGACCGGGGCCTTGTGGTGCTGGACTTTCCCTGCAACCAGTTTTTGGAGCAGGCCTCCGGCACCGACGAGGAAATCAACAGCTTTTGCACCCTGACCTACAACACCACCTTCCCCCGCTTTCAAAAGCTGGAGGTCAACGGCCCCGGCGCCCATCCCCTGTATGTCTGGCTGAAGCAGCAGGCCCCCATGGACCGGCGCAATGACGCCGCCGACGCCTTTGAGGCCAAGGTGGGACCTTTGGTCCACCGGGACGGCCCCCACGAGATTTTATGGAACTTCTGCAAGTTCCTCATCACCAAACAGGGGGATGTGTTCGCCCGGTACTCCCCTGCCTTCACCCCCCGGGAGCTGGAGGGGGACATTGAAAGACTGTTGGAAAAGTAAATGTCTATGCTCCATAATCCAACGGCCTCCGGCAATTGCCGGAGGCCGTTGGATTATGGAAGCGCTCGCGTGTGCCCCCTATTCCGGGGTATGACCAATGTCCCATTTCTGAGGCAGCCGCTTTATTCGCAAACCCTATCGGGTCATTTCAGGGGGAGAAAGGTCGCGGTGTTGGCAACGCCCATCATGACAATGATCATCGTATTGACCATTGCGCCCAGCCAGACCTTGCCGGTGGCCTTAAAGA
>CALGIL010000463.1 GCA_937914895.1 uncultured Angelakisella sp. | reverse complement strand
GGGAGGCGGGCGTACCCTTCTTTTCCATCTCCGGCTCCGACTTTGTGGAGATGTATGTGGGCGTGGGCGCCAGCCGCGTCCGCGACCTGTTTGAGCAGGCCAAGAAAAACGCCCCCAGCATCATCTTCATCGACGAAATAGACGCCGTGGGCCGCCACCGGGGCGCTGGCCTGGGGGGCGGACACGACGAGCGGGAGCAGACCTTAAACCAGCTGCTGGTGGAAATGGACGGCTTTGGCACCAACACCGGCGTCATCGTCATGGCCGCCACCAACCGCAAGGACATTCTGGACCCGGCGCTGATGCGCCCTGGCCGGTTTGACCGTCAGATTATTGTCAACTACCCCGACGTCAAGGGGCGGGAGGCCATTTTGCGGGTACACACCCGCAAAAAGCCCATCGGCCCCGACGTGGACCTGGCGGTCATCGCCCGGACCACCGGCGGCTTTACCGGCGCGGACCTGGAAAACCTGTGCAACGAGGCCGCCCTGTTGGCCGCGCGCCGCCATAAAAAGGCCATTACCATGGAGGAGATTGAGGAGGCCACCATCAAGGTGGTGGTGGGCCCCGAAAAGCCCTCCCGGGTCATCACCGACCAGGAGCGCACCCTGACGGCCTATCACGAGGCGGGCCACGCCATTGTCACCTACCACTGCCCCAGCCAGGACAAGGTGCACCAGGTGTCCATCATCCCTCGGGGCATGGCGGGGGGCTTTACCCTCTCGCTGCCGGAAAAGGATGATATGTACCGCACCAAGACCCACATGGAGGAAGACGTCTGCGTGCTGCTGGGCGGCCGTGTGTCGGAGCAGCTGGTGCTGGGCGAAATTTCCACCGGCGCCTCCAACGACCTGGAACGCGCCACCAAAATCGCCCGCTCCATGGTTACCCGCTACGGCTTCAGCGAAAAGCTAGGCCCCATGGTATACGGCAACGATAAGGACGAGGTGTTCCTGGGTATGGAGCAGGGCCGCGACCGGAGCTATTCCGAGGAAGTGGCCGCCGCCATCGACGGGGAGATCCGCCGCATC
>CALGIL010000462.1 GCA_937914895.1 uncultured Angelakisella sp. | reverse complement strand
GGGCAAGCCCGGCAGTGCTTTCCACGGAAGAGGCCGGGACCTTTGGTCCCGGCCTCCGCCTGTCAAGGAATGATTACGTAAGGTAAAGCACCGGGGGAATAGTGTGAAAGGGGGGCGGCGAGCCCCCACTTTCGCATCGAGGCGCACATGGTGCGCCGGATGGTCCGCCCGCAGGCGGCAAAACGGGCAGTATGCCCGTTTTGCTCGGCTTAATGTAAAAGACCGACCGCGCAGCGGAGGACTTTTACACTAAGCTGAGGGGGCGGCCCAAAAGGCCGCCCCCTTCCACAAGGCTTCTGTATTTTGTTTTGGGGACAGCCCCGCCGGCGTTACAGCATAAAGGGCTTCAGCTGGTCCAAAAATTCGGGGCTGCAGTCGCCGTCTATCTCCAGCTCCAGTTCGTCCGACAGGTCCAGGGTAAAAATACTCATAATGGACTTTGCGTCCACCTCCTGGTCCTGATAAATCAGCTTGACCGGGCAGGACAGCTGGGATACGATGTTGACCAGGTCCTTGACTGCCATTACGTCGCGCAGACGGATTTTAATGTTTTCTTTCATTGGGCGTTCCCTCCTCAATTGCGTTCAACCGGGCCGCTGGCAATGGGCCGGTCGGGGGGCCCGGCTCCCGCAGTATGACTTGACACATATTATATGTGCTGGCGGCGTTTTTGTCCACCGTAGATTCAAACAAAAATAAATATCAGGCTCCGGGCCCTTTGGCCCAACTACCCAAGGAGTATGATAAATTGCGGGGATTTTGGAGAAATTGGACCGGAGCCCTTGCAAAAATAAGAAGTCCGGTATATGATAATAGAACTATTAAAACCCTGTTAAAACAAAGACACTCGACAACTTCATGTTTTCTTTCTGACGGCCGCCTCTTTGCACGACCTTGGGGCGGCTTCAAAAAATGTTCGGCACTACTCGGATGGAAAGGGGGGTACAGCCGTGGATATGATTTTAGGGCAGCTGGTGGACGTTGACCGCAAGGCCCGCGCCGTTGTGGAGGAGGCGGAGGAGTACCTGGAGACCACTATGGCCAACATGGAGCGGGAGGTGGAGGCCTATAAGGAGAGCTACACCGAGCGCGCCGTCCACCGCATCGGCATCGTCCGCGACCAGGAGGGCGCCGTATCGCAAAAGGCCACCCAGGACATTGCGGCGCGCTATGCGCAGCTGATGGAAAACCTGGAGCAGACCTATGAGGAGCGCCATGTCCAGTGGGAGGAAGAGCTCTTCAATAAATGTATCGGCAGGTGATTGTATGTCCTACTCCGACAATGCCATCGCCACCAAGGCCCGGGCCATGTACGGCCAGCGCCTGACCGCCGCGGATTTTGACGCCATGGTCAAAATGGCGGGGGTGCCGGAGGTGGCGTCCTATCTTAAGTCCAGCACCCACTACCGGGATGTGCTGGCCGGGCTGGACGAGCACAGGGTGCACCGGGGACAGCTGGAGGCCTCGCTGCGCAGCCTGCGGTACGAGCAGTATGTAAGGCTCGTCCGGTACCACTCCGCCCGGGAGGGCGACTTTTACCGCTTTTTGTTTTTCCGGGAGGAGATCGAGCAGATCATCAACCTCCTGCGATATATCGGCGCCGGCAGCGAGGGGGACTATTACTTTACCCATTCCCGCCATCTGGAGCGCTGGTGCACCTATTCCCTGGGCGCTTTGTCCCGGGCCCGGGATTACCGGGAGCTTTTGGAGGTGCTGGACGGCACCCCCTACGAGCCCATCCTGCGCCGGTATCCGCCCAAAATGACTGAGCAGAAGAACCGCATCGACCTTGTGTCCTGTGAGCGGGACCTGAAGACCTATTATTACATTGACCATCTTTCTTACCATGTTCCAAAGG
>CALGIL010000461.1 GCA_937914895.1 uncultured Angelakisella sp. | reverse complement strand
GGGTTGTCGTCCGCCGCCACCCGGTTGGACGAAAGGGCGCCGCACCGGCGGCAGCGGTGGATGACGGCCCATTCGCCGCCCCCGCGCACCCACACCGCCACCGGCTCCATAATCCCGCCGCAGTGGGCCGCCCGGTCCCCGGGCTCGTTGTCCAGATGCAGGCTTGTCAGGCAGTTGGGGCAGTGGTTGCGGTGGCCGGTGCCCGCCCCGGCCGGGACGACCTGCCGTTCGCAGACCTTGCAGGTAAAAACTTCATCGCAGGGGTGGGTCTTATACCTTCCTTTTTCGTACTGCTTCCGCTTGTTTTCACGGTTCATGGAATCCATCCTCCAAAAAGTAAGAAGTTCTTCCTTTTGGGAGGGATGCGGAGATTACCTGTCGCAAACCTCCCGGTTTGCCACAGTCTCCATCATGCTTAAATTCTTCAAAAAACAGCTCTCCTTTCCGGAACGGACTGCATCCGCAGGCCGGCGGCCCGCGTCCGTGCCCCCATTGTACCACGGCGGGCCCCCGAAGAAAAGAGGGGGCTTTTTCCGCCGCATAAAAGCCTACACCCCGCGCAAAGTATGTTCGAGGAAAATTTTTATCCCGATGGCCACCAAAAGGGTGCCGCCCAAAAGCTCCGCCTGGGATTTGAACAGGGCGCCGAACCGCCGGCCCGCCGCCACCCCGCCCAGGCTGCAAAAAAAGGCGGTGACGGCAATGATGGCCGAGGCGCGGAAGATCCGCGCGTCCAGGGCGGCCAGGGCCACCCCCGCCGCCAGGGCGTCGATGCTGGTGGCCACCGCCTGGGCCAGCAGCCGGCGGTAGGAAAAGCCCGCCGCCGGGCAGAATTCGTCCGGACAGCGCAGCTGCATCACCCCATCCCGGATCATCCGGCCCCCCAGATACCCCAGCAGCCCCAGGGCGATGTAGTGGTCCGCCGCCTCCACCAAATGGCTGACGGTGCTGCCCGCCATATAGCCCAAAATGGGCATCAGCCCCTGAAAGACGCCGAAGAAAAGGCCGGTGGCCAGCATTTGCGCCCTGCTGTACCGCCGGTAGTAGATCCCGTTTGTCATGGCCACGGCAAAGGCATCCATGGACAGCCCCAGGGCCAAAAGAAGCAGCATGCCGTTGGACACGTTTTCATCACCACCCCGTCAACATCAGTCTTTTTTATACTATGTTTTCCGGGGCGCGAAAAGACAGGGCAGGGGGGAGAAAGGCCCGCGGAATCGACAGTCTTACAGGTTATTCACACTTTATTAATTCTTTTTCTTTATGGCTGGTGTAAAATGAGAACGTACTTCGGGCGGCCGCAGGAAGAACCCGTGGGTTTTGCGTCTCCCCAGGGCGGGAGGTTGCGCGGATGTTTGGATATGTAAAGCCCTGCCGCCCCCAGCTGCGGGTGTGCGAGCTTCAGGCCTACAAGGCGGTCTACTGCGGGCTCTGCGTTCAGCTGGGGCGCGCCTTTGGCGTGACAGCCCGCTTTACCCTCAGCTACGACGCTACCTTTTTGGCTTTGGTGGGCATGGCGGTGTCCGGGGAGGAGCCGGACATCCGGCCGGGGCGCTGCCCCTTTAATCCCCTGCGAAAGGAGCCCATCTGCCAGCCCAACCCCTCCCTGTCCTTTTCCGCCGACGCGGCAGCCCTCCTTTTGTACCACAAGCTGCGGGACGATTTGTCGGACAAGGGGTTTTGGGGGCGCATGGGGGCGCGGACGGCCCTTTTTGTGTTCCGGAGGGTGTGGCGGGACGCCGCCGGACGCCAGCCGGAGCTGGCTCGGATTTTTGAGGAACAGATGGAGCGGCAGCGCGGCCTGGAACAGGCCCGCACCCCCGACGCCGACCAGGCGGCGGACCCCACCGCCCGGATGCTGGCGGCGGTGCTGCCCCTGCTGGACCCGGACCAGAGCCGGGTGCTGGAGCGGCTGGGATATTTGGTGGGGCGGTATATCTATCTGGCGGACGCCCTGGACGACCTGGAAGCGGACCGGGACAGCGGCGGCTATAACCCCTTTCTGCTGCGGGAAGGCAGCCTGGAGGAGCAAAAACAGGCGGGGCTTCGGTCGCTGTATCTCACCATCGGGGAGGCGGGCACCACCTTTCAGCTGCTGGAGGTCCGGCGGTTTGGCCCCATCCTGGAAAACATTCTCACACTGGGCATCCACGAGACGGCGGACAGCCTGCTGCTGCCGCCCAAGGCCCGAAAGGCCCGGGAGAAATAAAGTCCCGATAGCAAGCCGAGCGCGGCGGAATGGAGAGCAAAGATGACCGATCCTTATAAGGTGTTGGGTGTGCCGCCCAGTGCCACCGACGACCAGATCAAAGAGGCGTACCGTCAGCTGGCACGAAAGTACCATCCCGACAACTACGCCAACAACCCCCTGGCGGATCTGGCCACCGAAAAGATGAAGGAGATCAACGAGGCCTACGACGAGATCCAGCGCCGCCGCAAGGGCGGCGGGGGGCAGAGCGCGGGCGGCTCGTCGGGTTACGGCGGCTCCTACGGCTACGGCGGCGGGTTTGGCGGCTTCGGCGGCGGCTATCAGGGAAGCGCCGGCTCCTCCTCCGCCCAGGGCCCCTCCCAGTTTGAGGACGTCCGGCGGATGATCAGCAATGCCCGCATTCTGGAGGCGGAAGAGGTGCTGGACGGCGTCCCCACCGCCAAGCGGGACGCCGAGTGGCACTTCCTCAAGGGCACCATCGCCTATCAAAAGGGCTGGCTGGACGCCGCCCTGGGATATTTTGGCAACGCCTGCCGCATGGCCCCGGGCAACCAGGAATACCGTGCGGCCTATCAGCGCCTGGTGTACCAGCAGCAAAGCGGGTACGGGCGCGCCGGCATGGGGGGCGGCAGTATGTGCGAAACCTGCGCCACCGTCTACTGCTGTTCCAGCCTTTGCAATTGCTGCGGCTCCGGCTGCTGATGTCCGGCCCAAAATACAGGATGCTGAGGTGATCTTTTGCGCGCCGACAACCGAAAAAGCTCCCAGGTGGCCCTGGGGGGAATCTCCTGCGGACTGTGTCTGATGCTGATGTTTATGACCGGACTTATCCCCTTTTCCGAATACGCCATGCCCGCCCTTGCCGGCATTGTGCTCATCGTTATGGTGGTGGAGTTCAGCGGCCGGGCGGCGGCGGTGGCCTATGGGGCCGTGGCCATCCTCTCCCTGTTTGTCGTCCCCAGCAAGGAGGCGGCGGCTTTTTTCGTCTGCTTCTTTGGCTACTATCCCATCATCAAGTTCCAGCTGGATAAGATCCGCCCCAAGGCCCTGGGGTATGGGGTCAAGTTCGTTTTGTTCAACGCGGCGGTCATCGCGGCGGGTCTGGCGACCATCTACCTCTTTGGCCTCACCGAGCTGCTGGACGAGTTCGGCTCCTTCGGCCGCTACTCGGTGCTGGTGCTGCTGGCCTTTGGCAATGTGTTCTTCGTCCTGTATGACCGCATGGTGGGCAACCTTGTCGATGCCTACATCCTTTGGTTCCGCCCCAAGGTCCTGCGGCGCAAATAACAGGCATACGGCAAAAAAGGGAGCGGCTTTGGCCGCTCCTTTTCTGCGCATGCTATGGCTTTTTACTATATAAGGTGCGGGCCAAAAGCCTTATACGCCTCCGGCGGGGGCTCCCTGCGGGTGGGTTTTGATGCCCTGCCGGCGGGGCTATGAGGTGCGAGCCACTTCTGCGGAAGTGGCGGTCGCTGCGCGACAGTC
>CALGIL010000460.1 GCA_937914895.1 uncultured Angelakisella sp. | reverse complement strand
GCACAAACAATGGAGCAAGGCATCGGTACAAGGCTGTTGTTTTATCAGGGCTGTCCGTGCCAGCTCTCATCTTTGCCCTCCGACTTCTCATCGCTTTCATCGGCACAAACAATGGAGCAAGGCATCGGTACAAGGCTGTTGTTTTATCAGGGCTGTCTGCGCCAGCTCTCACCTCTGCCCTCCGACTTCTCATCGCTTTCAGCGGTAGAATTTCCTTGACAGGGCGCGCGCCGCTAAGGTATAATGCTATATTGCAAGGTTACACCCTGTCCGGTGGACGCTGCCCGGGCAAAAAAGCTGAAAAACACGCATCCAAAGGCGGGTTTGCCGGATGGTGTGTGCCGTCCGGCCGCCGGGCGGATAAAAAAGATCACCAAGGCAAAGGAGGGAAAATACGATGCTGAGAACCTATCAGCCCAAAAAGAGACAAAGAAGCAAAGTCCATGGCTTCCGCAAAAGAATGTCAACATCCAACGGTCGTAAGGTGTTGGCCCGCCGGAGAGCCAAAGGCAGAATCAGTCTGTCCCTGTAAACTACGCCCACAGTCAGATGTGGGCGTTCTTTAATAGTGCGCCCACGGCAGGAAGAGTGAGAAGGCAGAGATGAAGCGTACCATAAGCCTCAACCAAAACCGGGATTTTGTACGGCTGTACCGCCGCGGCAAAAGTCAGGTGCATCCGCTGCTGGTGACCTACTGCCAGAAGACCCGGCGGGGGAGGCCGCGCATGGGCATTACCGCCACCAAAAAGGTGGGGGGCGCCGTCCAGCGCAACCGCGCCAAGCGCCTTATCCGGGAGGCCTACCGCCAGCTGGAGCCCGGCATTCAGGGGGGCTGGGACCTGGTCTTTGTGGCCCGGAGCCGGACGGCCCAGGTCAAGATGCAGCAGGTGCGCGGGGTGATGGAAGCCCAGCTGCGGCAGCTGTCGGTGCTGGGTCCTCCCCGGGCCAAGGACGGCCCGTGATGGAGGCCCTGCGCCGGGGAGCGGCGTGGCTGCGGGAGACCCTTGTCGTCGGCCCTATCCGCCTGTACCAAAAGCATATCTCTCCGGGAAGGCAGGCCACCTGCCGGTTTACCCCCACCTGCTCCGCCTATACCATTGGGGCGGTGCGCCGCTTCGGCGTTATCCGGGGCGGGGTGATGGCCCTTTGCCGTATTCTGCGCTGCAACCCCTTTTGCCGGGGGGGCGTGGACCCCGTACCCGGGCGATTTACCCTCCGGCCCTTCGCGGGGCGTGAGGAAGACCTATCCGATCACACCGCTTTGGAGGAATAGACAGAGATGTTCAATGGAATAATGAAGGCTGTCGGCTGGCCCCTGGGCTGGATTATGTGGCTGATGTACCAGGTGGTGTCCAACTACGGCGTCGCCCTGATTTTGTTTACTTTGGTTACCAAGCTGCTGCTGGTGCCCCTGGCCGTTAAACAGCAGAAGTCCAACATCAAAATGCAGCAGATCCAGCCCAAAATTCAGGAGCTGCAGGACAAGTATAAAAATAACCCCAACAAGCTTAACGAGGAAGTACAGGCCCTGTACCAGCGGGAGAATTACTCCATGTTTGCGGGATGCCTGCCCACCCTCATTCAGTTTCCCATTTTGTTCGGCCTTATCGACGTGGTGTACAACCCCCTGACCCACCTTCTGCGCCTGGGCGCGGATACCGTCACGGCCCTGGCGGCCATCCTTACCGAGCACGGCGTCGCAATGACCGGCTATACCCGGGAGATTGTCATCTTAAACAGCCTGAAGGTTCATCCGGACTGGTTTGCCGGGCTGGGCACGGACCTTGTGGCCCATGCCTCCAGCCTGAATATGACCTTTTTGGGGCTGGACCTTTCGGTCATCCCCAACTCCATCATCAGCTGGAGCCCCTCCACCTGGCTGACCCCCATGATGCTGGTGCCGCTGCTGTCCGGCGGCACGGCGCTGCTCATCTCGCTTTTGTCCCTGCGCAGCACCCCCTCGGGCGCGGGCGGCCAGACGACGGCCATGATGCTGATGATGCCCCTTATGTCCCTGTTTTTCACCTTTACGGTGCCGGCGGGGGTGGGCGTTTACTGGATTTTGTCCAACGTCTTTTCCGGCGTCCAGACCTTTGTTATGAACAAGGTGTGGAACCCCAAGGAAATTGCCGAAAAGATGAAGGCGGAGGAAGAACAGCGGCGCACCCAGGAACGGGAGGAAAAAATCGAGGCCAAAAAGCGGGCCAAGGAGCTGGGCGCTGCCGCGGCCGAGGAAGCCCTGTCCCAGAAGGAACAAAGCCGCAGAAAGCTGGCGGAGGCGCGCCAGCGCATGGCGGAAAAGTATGGTGACGAATATGCGGAAGTCACCGATGAGGATTTGAAATAGCCCAAGGGAGGTGCCACCTTGATCAGAGAAGTAATCGCCACCGGGCGGGACGCCGACACAGCCATCGAAAACGGCTGCCGGGAGCTGGGCGTTGCCCGGGAGGAGGCGGAGTTTGAAATTATCAGCCTGCCCAAAAAAAGCTTTTTTGGAATAAAAAGCCATCCTGCCAAGGTGCGGGTGTACGTGGAGATTCCCGACATCGTCCGAACCCCAAGGGAGGAGCCAAAGCCGAAAGCGCCCAGGGAGGAAAGGGAAGCCGGGGAGAAAAAGCCCCAGCAGACGGCCCCCGGCGCCCGGCAGGAGGCTACGAAGCCCCAGCAGGCGGCGCGGCCGCCAAAGCCTCAGCAGCAGCGGGAGTCAAGGCCCCCCAAGGCGCCCGGAGAACCCCCGCGGGAGCGGGCGCCCAGGCAGGACCGGCCCAGGAAGGAAGCCCCCGGCAGCTTTCAACAGGAGCCCGTGCCCCTGGTGGAAATTGAGCCGGACGAAAAGCTGGCGGCCCGGGTGGGCCGCACCGCCGCCTATGTGGAAAGCATTTTGACGGCCCTGGGCATTACCGAGCTGAAAATTGAGCCCAAGTATTATACCGAAAACGTCTGCCTCCAGCTGACCGGGACCGGCCTTGGCGTCATCATCGGACGCAGGGGCGAGACCCTGGACGCCCTGCAGTACCTGGCCAGTCTTGTGGCCAACCGGGGCGAGGACAACTACATCCGCGTCAACATTGACAGCGGCAACTACCGCGAAAAGCGGGAGAAAACCCTGGAAAACCTGGCCCGCAAGCTGGCCAATCAGGCGGTGCGCACCGGCAAAAGCACCACCCTGGAACCCATGAACCCCTACGAGCGCCGCGTCATCCACGGCGCGGTGTCCCAGATCCGGGGCGCCACCTCCTCCTCCGTGGGGGCCGACCCCAACCGCCGGGTGGTCATTTCCGCCACAGGCGGCGCGCCCAAGCGGGAAGGGGGCAGCTCCGGCGACCGCCGGCCCCGCAGCCGCGGCGGCCGCGGCCGGGGCGGCAAAGAGGGCGCCCGGGAGGGCGCGCCCCGTCCCCCCAAGGAGCGGCAGGAGAAACCCGCCGCCGTTCCCCAGGACCTGTCCGATTTCAGCGAGAGCATCGGCACCAAGCTGACGCCGCCGCCCCCGCCCGCACCCCGGCCCATGCCGGACGACGGACCGGCCCCCCAGGCGGCCCCTGCCGCCCCCCGGGAGGAGCAGGCCGGAGAGCCCACCCCGCCCCCCGCGCCCAAGCCGGAGCGGAAGATGGATGAGCAGGAGGTCAAAGAGGCCCCCCGCTACGGGAAGATTGAGCTGTAATAAACAGACGGCAGAGGACAGAAAAGGGCAAGGCCGCGGGACGCTGCCCCTGTAGAGGTCAGAAGTGAGAAGGCAGAGGACAGAGAAAGACAAGGTCGCGGGACGCCGTCCCGCACCCTGCCAGATTTTGAAAAAGCCGACCCAAAACTTTTTAGAAGTCTGCACTTTGTACAATGGGAAACCGCTCGCAAAAGAAGAAACCACTGGTGCTTTCGATTGGCAGGGCAGGCCGCCCTTTCTACCGTTCCACAATTGTCCATTGCCCACCGTGCCTTGCCCGGGCACCCGGGCCCTCTAAAGAGAAGGGGCGGGAGAAAAACAAGTTTTGTCCCCGCCCCTTCTCTTTAGGGGGCTTCGGAGCTTCGCTCCGAAGCAAGGCACTGGGATAAACACACGGCTGACGCATGACCCTTAAAAGCTTTTCGGTTCCTTTTCTCGAAAAGGAACATGCTCAGGACGGCAGACGTTGGGGAGCTTCGGAGCAGAGCACCGAAGCAAGGCACTGGGATAAACACACGGCTGACGCATGACCCTTAAAAGCTTT
>CALGIL010000459.1 GCA_937914895.1 uncultured Angelakisella sp. | reverse complement strand
CAGCCCAAACCATTTAAGGTTGGCTCCGCCGATGAACATCATAAAGGCGCCCAGCAGCACAATAAGGATGGTGGCGGACAGGTGGGGCTCCGCCACAATCAGCCCCGCCAGCACCAGGATGATGAGGACAAAGGGCAGGATGCCGTACTGAAAGGTGTGCATTTTGTCGTGGTTGATGGAAATGATGTGGGCAAACAGCAGCACGATGGAAAACTTAGCCAGCTCGCTGGGCTGAAACTGCTGGCCCAAAATGAAGATCCACCGGTGGGTTTCATTGACGGCGGGCATAAAAAACACCAGAATCAGCATGGGGATGGTAAGGCCCATGGACAGCCAGGCAATTTTATGCCAGACGTGGTAATCCCAGGTGGCAAAAACGGCCATGACCCCCACCCCCAGCACCGCCCACACCAGCTGGCGGGAGATCCAGTGGAAGCTGTCGTTTTCGTAATAAAACGCGTTGGCGTAGCTGGCGGAGAACATCATGATGAGCCCAAACACCAGCAGCATGACCACCAGCACCAAAAAGGTCAGGTCGATGCCGCCCTTCTGGTGCTTTTTGGGGGTGCGCCTGGGTTTTGCGGACGCTCGGGCTATGGGGACCATCTCCTTTTGGGGCGCTGATTTGTTTGGGGCAGCACCGCACTGGTTTTTGCGCGGCACGCCTTTTAGTATAACAGACTTTAAAGGATAAATGTGGCGAAAACTGCCAGAGCCGAGCCCGCCGCGGTAATCAGCGTAAAGGCCGTCACAATCTGGACCTCGGAATAGCCGCTCATCTCAAAGTGGTGGTGGATGGGGGTCATCTTAAAAATGCGCTTGCCCTTGGTGATCTTAAAATAGGTCATCTGAATGACCACCGAGGCGGCCTCCACCACATAAATGATGCCGATGAGCACCACAAACAGGGGCAGCCCCGTGCCAAAGGCCAGGGCAATGATGAGGCCGCTGAGGAACAGGGAGCCGGTGTCCCCCATAAACACCTTGGCGGGATAGGCGTTCCACATCAAAAAGCCAAGGCAGCCCCCGGACATGGCCGCCGCCATCACGCCCATCTCCCACATGCCCAGCACGCAGGTGATGATCATATAGGCGATGCCCGCCACAAAGGTGACCGAGGACAGAAGGCCGTCCAGCCCATCGGTAAAATTGACGGCGTTGGCCAATGCCAGAATGGCAAACAGCGCAAAGGGATAGTAAAAAACGCCGATGTCTATGGACCCCCAAAAGGGAATGATGAGCACGGTGCTGCGGGTGCCGCTGATGTGCAGCAGCAGCAGGTAGGCGCAGCCGAACAGGATTTGCAAAAACAGCTTTTGGTTGGGGGTCAGGCCCTCGTTGTGCTTGCGGACGATTTTAAGGTAATCGTCAAAAAAGCCGATAAGCCCAAAGGCGATGGCCAGCATGAGCCCATAGAGCAGCCGGGCCTGTAAAATCACGCTGTCCGGGCGGTCGCCGTAGGAGGTGCTGAAGCGCAGCAGCATAAAGCTGACCACCACCGAAATGACGATGCCAAAAATAAACATCAGGCCGCCCATGGTGGGGGTCCCCTCTTTGTCCTTGTGCCACTTGGGACCTATATCCAGAATGGTCTGCCCAAATTTCAGCTTGCGCAGCATGGGCAGCAGCCATATCCCCGAAACCGACGTGATGACAAAGGCGATGACCACCGCCAGCACCAGCCATAATCTGTCCATCTTCCACTTCCATTCCGCCTGTGACGGCTGTTGTCAGTTGTAATGCTGATAAAAGTACCGGATGACCTCCTCCAGCTTCATGCCATGGCTGCCCTTTACCCAGATGAGGTCCCCCGGGCGTGCCGTGCGCACCAAGTCGGCCATCAGCTCTTCCTTCTCCTCATAGTACCGGGTATCCCCCATATCCGCCTCTTCGGCGCCCCGGACGTACTCCGCCGACAGGGGCCCCCAGGCCAAAAGGGCGTCCAGCCCGGCCCGGGCCGCCAAAGCGCCCACCTCCCGGTGGCTTTGCCGGGCAATGTCCCCCAGCTCCAGCATATCGGACAGGACCAGCAGCTTCCGGCCGGGGGCGGGGTATTCCGCCGCCGCGGCAATGGCCGCCGCCATGGAATCGGGGCTGGCGTTGTAGCAGTCCTCCACCACCGTCACGCCATGGTGCCGGGTCATCCGCTGGCGCATGCCCGAGGGGGTATACC
>CALGIL010000458.1 GCA_937914895.1 uncultured Angelakisella sp. | reverse complement strand
TTTTTCGGTTTGGTAACAACCGGTATTATTATCATTGGCCCTTTGGGGGGACAGGCTGTATCTGGCCCGGGGCGGGCCCGTCCCCGACGAAGAGATTTTATCCGGGCCCCGGATCAACGTGGATTATGCCGGGGCGGACGCCGCCCTGCCCTACCGCTTCGGCCTCCTGGGCGGACCCCTATCCCGAAGGTTTTAGGGTGCCCCCAAAGGCCCTTGCCCGACTGGGTGAACCTTGCGCCCGGCATTTCTTCGTCCCAAAAGTTTTTATTGCCCCCAAAGGCGGCTGACCGCGGGGCAACGCAAGTTGCCCGGGGCGGGCGAATAGACTGTATGGTACCGAAAGGAGGGCTGTATATGGCCGGACAGACCGGTCTGCAACCCATTCTGGCCCGGCAGCTGCCCTTCTGGGACCGCCTGACCCCCCGGGAGCGCGCCCTGGTGCTGGAGCGTTCCGGAATGGTCCACTACGACCCCGGGCAGAACATCCGGGGGCGGTCCATGGAGTGCGTGGGCACTCTGCTGGTGCAGCAGGGCAGCCTGCGGATCTACCTGCTGTCCGACGAGGGGCGGGAGGTGACCGTCTACCGCGTCGGCCCGGGGGAAATCTGCATTCTGGCGGCCGCCTGCGTCCTGGACGGCATCGACTTTGATATGCAGATTGACGCCGAGGAGGCCTGCGAGGCCATCCTCATCCCGGCGGACCTTTTTTCCACGTTGACCGAGGAGAACATCTATGTGGAAAACTTTTCCTACAAGCTGGCCTCGGAGCAGTTTTCCGCGGTGATGGACGCCGTCCAGCGGATGCTGTTCCTCAGCCTGGAGCAGCGGCTGGCCGCCTTCCTCATCGACGAATCGGGGCGGACCGGGTCGCCGGACATCCGCCTGACCCAGGGCCAGATGGCCCGGGCCATCGGCAGCGCCCGGGAGGCGGTAAGCCGCATCCTGAAGCAGATGGCCGCCGACGGGGTGGTGGTGCCCTTCCGGGGCGGGGTGACCATTGCCGACAAGGCCGCCCTGTACCGCCTGCTGTAATAAAACATAGACAAGACAGCCCGGGGGCCTGCGCCCCCGGGCTGTCTTACTGTGGAGAATGAGAAGGATGATTTAAGAGGAGGATTTATGTAAACGAGAGCGGCTTATACAGCCAGCATCTCCAGAATGTACGACTCCGGCCGTACACCCACCGCCGAGCGGACCAGTTTGCCGTCCTTGAACACCGCCAGGGTGGGAATGCTCATCACCCCGTACTGGGTGGCAAGCTCCGGCTCCTCGTCGATGTTGACCTTATACACCTTGGCGCCCTCCGCCTTTTGGGACACCTTTTCGATGATGGGGGAAAGCATTTTGCAGGGTCCGCACCAGGGGGCCCAAAAGTCGATCAGGACGGGCTCCTTTGCCCCCAGCACATCTTTTTTGAATTGCTCTCTATTTAGATTCGCAGCCATTATCCAGCACTCCTTCGTCTGATTTGTCTTTATGATACCAGAGAAGGCGCCGGCTTTCTGTAACAAAGTCACACCTGGGCAAAAAGGTCCCTTTTGGGGCCTGGCGGGGCCGCATACGCACAAAGCAGCCCCCGGCCAGTGGCCGGGGGCTGCTGCAAAAACTCAAACAGAAAGCTTAGTTGATGGCGGTAACAACGCCGGAACCCACGGTACGGCCGCCCTCACGGATAGCAAAGCGCAGTCCGTTTTCGATGGCGATGGGGGTAATCAGCTCCACGCTCATCTCCACGTTGTCGCCGGGCATGCACATCTCGGTGCCCTCGGGCAGAGTGATGACGCCGGTCACGTCGGTGGTGCGGAAGAAGAACTGGGGACGGTAGTTGTTAAAGAAGGGGGTGTGCCGGCCGCCCTCGGACTGCTTAAGCACGTACACCTGGCCGCGGAACTTGGTCAGGGGCTTAATGGAGCCGGGCTTGCACAGCACCTGGCCGCGCTCGATCTCGCTTCTCTGCACGCCGCGCAGCAGGGCGCCGATGTTGTCGCCCGCCTCGGCGTAGTCCAGGGTCTTGCGGAACATCTCGACGCCGGTGACCACGGATTTGCTGGTGTCGCGGATGCCGACAATTTCCACCTCGTCGCCGGTCTTAACCTGGCCGCGCTCCACTCTGCCGGTGGCGACGGTGCCGCGGCCGGTGATGGTGAAGACGTCCTCAACAGGCATCAGGAAGGGCATGTCGGCCTTGCGCTCGGGGGTGGGGATATAGTTGTCCACCGCGTCCATCAGTTCCAGGATGGGGGCGTAAGCGGGGTCGTCGATGTCCGTGCTCTTGCACTCCAGGGCCTCTAGGGCGGAGCCCTTGATGATGGGGATCTCGTCGCCGGGGAAGCTGTACTCGGACAGCAGGTCGCGGATCTCCATCTCCACCAGCTCCAGCAGCTCGGGGTCGTCCACCTGGTCCACTTTGTTCATGAACACCACAATGTAGGGCACGCCCACCTGGCGGGCCAGCACAATGTGTTCACGGGTCTGGGGCATGGGGCCGTCCGCGGCGGAAACCACCAGGATGGCACCGTCCATCTGGGCCGCGCCGGTGATCATGTTCTTGACATAGTCGGCGTGCCCGGGGCAGTCCACATGGGCATAGTGGCGCTTGTCGGTCTGATACTCCACGTGGGAAGTGTTGATGGTAATGCCGCGCTCTCTTTCCTCGGGGGCCTTATCAATCATGTCGTAAGCCATAAACTCGGCCTCGCCCTTAAACCCGAGAACCTTTGTAATGGCCGCGGTGAGGGTGGTCTTGCCGTGGTCCACGTGACCAATGGTGCCGATGTTTACGTGGGGTTTTGTTCTTTCGTATTTCTGCTTGCCCATTTGTACCTGTTCCTCCCTTATTCTTTTTATCAGAAATCAGTCCATTTGTTTGACGGTCAGTTCATCTGCTATTTTAGCAAGGAATGCCGTAAAAAGCAAGTCCCCGCAAGGTTTTTAGCCCTCTTTTCCCCGGCTGTCCATAATTTTTTCGGCAATGCTCTTGGGGACCTCGATATAATGGCTGGGCTCCATGGTATACTGGCCGCGGCCCTGGGTTTTGCTGCGCAGGTCGGTGGCATAGCCGAACATTTCGGACAGGGGGACAAAGGCGTTAATCTGCTGCGCGCCGGAGCGGCTTTCCATCCCCTGGATCTGGCCGCGGCGGCTGTTGAGGTCGCCGATGACGTCGCCCATGTAGTCGTCCGGCACGGTGACCGCGACCTTCATAATGGGCTCCAGGATGACGGGGTCCGCCTTCTTCATGCCCTCCTTAAAGGCCATGGACGCGGCGATTTTAAAGGCCATTTCGGAGGAGTCCACCTCGTGGTAGGAGCCGTCGTACAGGGTGACGATGCAGTCCACCACGGGGTAGCCCGCCAGCACGCCGGCCTGCATGGCCCCCTGGATTCCCTGGTCGATGGCGGGAATATATTCCTTGGGGATGGCGCCGCCGACGACGGCGTTTTTAAACTCGTAGCCCTTGCCGGACTCGTTGGGCTCCACCTTGATTTTAACATGGCCGTACTGGCCCTTGCCGCCGGACTGACGGGCGTATTTGTGGTCCACGTCGGCCAAGCGCCGGACGGTTTCCTTGTAGGCCACCTGGGGCTTGCCCACGTTGGCCTCCACCTTAAACTCCCGCAGCAGGCGGTCCACAATAATCTCCAGGTGCAGCTCGCCCATGCCGGCAATAATGGTCTGCCCGGTCTCCTGGTCGGTGTAGGCCCTAAAGGTGGGGTCCTCCTCGGCCAGCTTGCTCAGGGCAATGCCCATCTTCTCCTGGCCGGCCTTGGTCTTGGGCTCGATGGCCACGCGGATGACCGGCTCGGGGAACTCCATGGACTCCAGGATGATGGGAAACTTTTTGTCGCACAGGGTGTCGCCGGTGGTGGTATTGCGCAGCCCCACCGCCGCGGCGATGTCGCCGGCGTACACCGTTTCAATATCCTTGCGGTCGTTGGCGTGCATCATCAGGATGCGGCCGATGCGCTCGGAGTTGTCCTTGACCGAATTGTAGACGCTGGTGCCCGCGTTCAGCGTGCCGGAATAGACACGGAAAAAGCAGAGCTTGCCCACAAAGGGGTCGGTGGCAATTTTGAAGGCCAGGGCCGCAAAAGGCGCGTTGTCGTCGGACGGACGCTCCTCCTCTTCCTCGGTGTCGGGGTTGATGCCCCGGATGTGGGGCACATCCACGGGGGAGGGCATATAGTCCACAATGGCGTCCAGCAGCTTTTGCACACCCTTGTTTTTATAGGATGTGCCGCAGGTGACGGGCACCATGTGGTTGGCCAGGGTGGCCTTGCGGATGCAGGACTTGATTTCGTCCACGGTCAGGGTCTCCCCGTCCAGGTACTTCATCAGCAGCTCTTCATCCTGCTCGGCCACCGACTCCAGCAGCTTGCCGTGGTACTCCTCGGCAAGCTCCCGCATGTCGGCGGGAATCTCTTCCTCCCGGATGTCCTTGCCCAGGTCGTCGTAATAGACGTCGGCCTTCATTTCCACCAGGTCGATGACCCCTTTAAAGTCGGCCTCGGAGCCAATGGGCAGCTGGATGGGCACCGCGTTGCACTTCAGTCTGTCGTGCATCATGTGCACCACATTGTAAAAATCGGCGCCCATGATGTCCATTTTGTTGACATAGGCCATGCGGGGGACGTGGTACTTGTCCGCCTGACGCCATACGGTTTCAGACTGGGGCTCCACGCCGCCCTTGGCACAAAACACCGTCACCGAGCCGTCCAGCACGCGCAGCGAACGCTCCACCTCCACGGTGAAGTCCACGTGGCCGGGGGTGTCGATGATGTTGATGCGGTGCTTTTTCCAAAACGCGGTGGTGGCGGCGGAGGTAATGGTGATGCCCCGCTCCTGCTCCTGCTCCATCCAGTCCATGGTGGCGGCGCCCTCATGGGTCTCCCCCATTTTGTGGGTTCGGCCGGTATAGAACAGAATCCGCTCCGTAGTGGTGGTTTTGCCCGCGTCAATATGTGCCATGATGCCGATGTTACGGGTCATCTCCAGCGATACTTCTCTTGGCATAATGCCCTCCTAATTGCATAAACCTTCCCTGGATGCATCCATCCGGTCTGTCTTGACGGTTGGGAAGATTACCATCTGTAATGGGCAAACGCCTTGTTGGCCTCGGCCATCTTGTGGGTATCTTCCCGTCTCTTGGCGGCGCCGCCCTGACCGTTCATGGCGTCCATAATCTCGCCGGCGAGACGTTCTTTCATGGTTTTTTCGGATCTTTTTCTGGAAAAATCGGTCAGCCAGCGCAGACCTAAGGTCTGGCGCCGCTCGGCACGGACTTCGATGGGCACCTGGTAGGTGGCGCCGCCCACGCGGCGGGCCTTTACCTCCAGCACGGGCATGATGTTTTCCATCGCCTGCTCAAAGGCTTCCAGGGGGTCCTTGCCTGTCTTTTCCCGGACGATGTCGAATGCGCCGTACACGATTTTTTGGGCCACGCCTTTTTTACCGTCCAGCATAATGCTGTTGATAAGACGGGTGACCAGCTTGGAACCGTACAGCGGATCCGGCAATACGTCGCGTTTTGCGATATTGCCTCTTCTTGGCACTTCGCTTCCCTCCTTCATACAAAAAATGAATTCATCGGTACTCGAAAGTGGCTGCTCCCGTGTGCCAATCCAGAGGCTCCTTTATAAAAGCCACCGTAATTGGCGGATATTCTCGTTGGGGGGTTTTACTTCGCCGAACCGGCCTTTTTGGGCTTTTTGGCGCCGTACTTGGATCTGGCCTGGCCGCGGTTGGCCACGCCCTGGGCGTCCAATGTGCCGCGGATGATGTGATAGCGCACGCCGGGCAGGTCCTTGACACGGCCGCCGCGGATGAGCACCACGCTGTGCTCCTGCAGGTTGTGGCCGATGCCGGGGATGTAGGCGGTTGCCTCAATGCCGTTGGACAGGCGGACTCTGGCGACTTTGCGCAGGGCGGAGTTGGGCTTTTTGGGGGTGGAGGTACGAATGGCGGTGCAGACCCCTCTCTTTTGGGGAGAGTTTTGGTCGATGGCCTCGCGCTTCTTGGCATTCCAGCCCCGGAGCAGCGCAGGCGCGGTGGATTTCTTCTCCACGGTCTCTCTGCCCTTGCGGACCAGTTGGTTAAAGGTTGGCATTTCTTTAGTTTCCTCCTTTCCTTGGTGCTGTATCCCACGTTCCGCCCGGAATCATCCCATGGGCGGAAACATTGTGAACCGTCGCATGGCAGTCCGGACAAACCCCGGACCCGCCAATTAGTAAGTTTATCAAAAACACAGGGGCATTGTCAAGACAAAGCCTTGTCCAATCTGACGCCCCGGTCCGCCGAAATCTGGCACTATTGCACAGATTCCGACGGGGGCCGCGTCTTTTTTCAGCCCAGCAGGCTGGTCATTTCGCCGTAGTAAAAGCCGTCGTCCTTTTCCTCGTCCTCCCGCCCCGCGTCCTGGTAGGAGACAAGGCCCGTGCCCGCGGGCACCAGCTTGCCGATGATGACGTTTTCCTTCAGGCCCTGCAGGGGGTCGCGCTTGCCCTTGATGGCCGCGTCGGTAAGCACCCGGGTGGTCTCCTGGAAGGAGGCCGCGGACATAAAGGAATCGGTGGCCAGGGACGCCTTGGTAATGCCCAGCAGCACCGGGCGGTACTCGGCGGGGCGGCGGATTCCTCCGTCCGCGGCGTTTTCCGCCGCAATGGCCTCGTTGGCGTCCAGCACCTCGCTGCGGTCCACCAGGGAGCCCTGGATGAACAGGGTGTCCCCGGATTCCTCAATTTTGACCTTCTTCATCATCTGGCGGACAATGACCTCGATGTGCTTGTCGTTGATGTCAACGCCCTGGGTGCGGAAGACCATCTGGACTTCTTTGATGAGGTAGTCCTGGGCGGCCAGCTCGCCGCTGACCTGGAGAATCTCAGCGGGTTCGGCGGAGCCTTCGGTGATGAAGTCGCCCTGGTCCACATGGTCGCCGGCCTGGACGCGGACCTTGGAGCCGTAGACGATCTGGCGCTCGAAGCGGTCGCCGGTCTCGGCGTCCTCGATGACCACCACGTCCACGCCCTTGGCGTCCTTGTCAAAGGAGACGGTGCCGCCGCAGTGGGCGATAACCGCCACGCTTTTGGGCTTGCGGGCCTCAAACAGCTCCTCCACCCGGGGCAGGCCCTGGGTGATGTCCGCGGCGGATACGGCGCCGCCGAAGTGGAAGTTGCGCATGGTCAGCTGGGTGCCCGGTTCGCCGATGGACTGGGCGGCGATGATGCCCACCGCCTCGCCGATGGCCACGGGCTGGTCGGTGGCAAGGTTGACGCCATAGCACTTGGCGCAGACGCCGTTGCGGGCCTGGCAGTTGATGATGGAGCGGATTTTGACCCGATGGATGCCCGCTGCGGCAATTTTGTCGGCGTCCTCCTCGGTCATCATGTGGTCCCGGGAGACCAGCACCTTGCCGGTGGCCGGGTCCGCAAGGTCGTCGGCCAGATAGCGGCCCACCAGGCGCTCCGACAGGCCCTCGATGATGCGGTCGCCGTCCATGATGTCATAGACGTCGATGCCCTCGTGGGTGCCGCAGTCCTTCTCGCGGATGATGACCTCCTGGGAGACGTCCACCAGGCGGCGGGTCAGATAGCCGGAGTCGGCGGTGCGCAGGGCGGTATCCGCCAGGCCCTTGCGGGCGCCCCGGGAGGAGTTGAAGTATTCCAGGATATTCAGGCCCTCGCGGTAGTTGGAGCGGATGGGGATCTCGATGGCGCGGCCGGAGGTGTTGGCGATAAGGCCGCGCATGCCCGCCAGCTGGCGGATCTGGTCCATGGTGCCCCGGGCGCCGGAGTGGGCCATCATAAAGATGGGGTTGTGGGTGTCAAAGTTTTCCTGCAGCACATCGCGCACCTTGGCGGTGGTTTCGGTCCAGACGCTGATGACCCGGTTGTACCGGTCGTCCTCGGAGATAAAGCCGCGGTCATACTGCCGGCGGATTTCGTCCACCTGCTTTTCGGCCTTGGCAATCAGCTCGGCCTTTTGGGGCGGAATGACCGCGTCCACCACCGCCACGGTGATGCCGCTGCGGGTGGAGTACTTGTACCCCTGGGATTTGATCATGTCCAGCACCTCGGAGGTCCGGGTGGTGCCGTGGACCTTGATGCACTTGTCAATGATGCGGGACAGGCCCTTTTTATCCACCAAAAAGTCCACCTCGTACTTAAAGAGGTTTTCCTCCTGGGTGCGGTCCACAAACCCCAGGTCCTGGGGGATGGGGGTGTTAAAGATCATTTTGCCCACGGTGGTGTCCACCAGGGCCCGCTTGGTCTCGCCGTCCACCGTCTTTTCGCGGCGGATGCGCACGGGGGCGTGAAGGCCCACCTCCCCGGCCTGATAGGCCATCAGGGCCTCGCTTGTGTCGCGGAACACCTTGCCGGCGCCCTTTTCGTCCTCGATAAGCATGGTCAGGTAGTAGGAGCCCAGCACCATATCCTGGGAGGGCACCGCCACCGGGCGGCCGTCGGAGGGTTTTAAAAGGTTGTTGGCGGCCAGCATCAAAAAGCGCGCCTCGGACTGGGCCTCGGCGGACAGGGGCACGTGGACAGCCATCTGGTCGCCGTCAAAGTCGGCGTTAAAGGCGGTGCACACCAGGGGGTGCAGCTTGATGGCGCGGCCCTCCACCAGCACGGGCTCAAAGGCCTGAATGCCCAGGCGGTGCAGGGTGGGCGCGCGGTTTAGCATGACCGGGTGGCCCTTGATGACGATCTCCAGGGCGTCCCATACTTCCTTCTGGGTGCCCCGCTCCACCATCTTGCGGGCCTTTTTAATGTTTTCGGCCACCTTCAGGTCCACCAGGCGCTTCATGACAAAGGGCTTAAACAGCTCCAGCGCCATCTCCTTCGGCAGGCCGCACTGGTACATTTTCAGCTCCGGCCCCACCACAATAACGGAACGGCCGGAATAGTCCACCCGCTTGCCCAGCAGGTTTTGGCGGAACCGGCCCTGCTTGCCCTTAAGCATATCGCTGAGGGATTTTAAGGGGCGGTTGTTGGGGCCGGTGACGGGTCTGCCCCGGCGGCCGTTGTCGATGAGGGCGTCCACCGCTTCCTGGAGCATCCGCTTTTCGTTGCGGACAATAATGTCCGGCGCGCCCAGCTCCAGCAGCTTCTTCAGTCGGTTATTGCGGTTGATCACCCGGCGGTACAGGTCGTTTAGGTCGCTGGTGGCAAAGCGCCCGCCGTCCAGCTGGACCATGGGGCGAAGCTCGGGGGGGATGACCGGCAGCACGTCCATAATCATCCATTCGGGGCGGTTGCCGGACAGGCGGAAGGCCTCCACCACCTCCAGGCGCTTGAGGAGCTTAGCCCGCTTTTGGCCGGCGGCCTTTTCCAGCTCGGTCTTAATTTCCCCGGACAACTCCTCCACGTCGATCTCCATGAGCAGCTCTTTGATGGCCTCGGCGCCCATACCGGCCTTAAACTCGTCCTCGTAGGCCTCCCGCAGCTCCATATACTCCCGCTCGGTAAGCAGCGTGTATTTTTTAAGGCTGGTAATGCCGGGGTCGATGACGATATAGGCCGCAAAGTACAGCACCTTTTCCAGCACCCGGGGGGACAGGTTGAGCAGAAGCCCCATCCGGGAGGAGGTGCCCTTAAAGTACCAGATGTGGGAGACGGGGGCCGCAAGCTCAATGTGGCCCATGCGCTCTCTTCTCACCTTGCTGCGGGTCACCTCGACGCCGCAGCGCTCGCAGATCTTGCCCTTAAAGCGGATGCGCTTATACTTGCCGCAGTAGCACTCCCAGTCCTTGGTGGGCCCAAAAATCTTTTCGCAAAACAGGCCGTCCCGCTCGGGCTTTAAGGTTCTATAATTGATGGTCTCGGGCTTCTTGACCTCGCCGTAGGACCAGGCGCGGATGTGTTCGGGCGAAGCCAGACCGATCTTAATGGATTCGAATGTGTTAAATTCCAAAACTGCGACCCCACTTTCTCTCACTTAACCATGCCCGCGTGTGCAAAAGCGGCCTATTCGTCCAGCTCCAGGTCGTCCTCGCCGTCCCCGGCGTCGTCGTCCTCCGCAGGATAGTCGCCATCCTCGTCGGGGTGTTCGATGGCAAAGCCCTCGGCCAGCTCCGAACCCACCTCCACGGCGGATTCCTCAAAAAGGGACATATCCAGCGGCGCAAGGCCCATGTTGTCATCCTCGTCAAAGTTCTGCTTCAGGTCGATTTCCTCGCCGTTTTTGTCCAGCACCCGGATGTCCAGGGCCAGGGACTGCAGCTCCTTGATAAGCACCTTAAAGGACTCGGGGATGCCCGGCGTGGGCACGTTAAGGCCCTTGACAATGGCCTCGAAGGTCTTGACACGGCCCACCACGTCGTCGGACTTGACGGTAAGGATCTCCTGAAGGGTGTAGGCGGCGCCGTAGGCCTCCAGGGCCCACACCTCCATCTCGCCGAAGCGCTGGCCGCCAAACTGGGCTTTGCCGCCCAGAGGCTGCTGCGTCACAAGCGAGTAGGGGCCGGTGGAGCGGGCGTGAATTTTGTCGTCCACCAGGTGGTGCAGCTTGAGGAAGTACATATAGCCCACGGTGACGCGGTTGTCAAAGGGCTCGCCGGTGCGGCCGTCGTACAGGACGCTCTTGCCGTCCTCGGGCAGCCCGGCCTCCTGCAGCGCCGCGGCAATGTCATCCTCGTGGGCGCCGTCAAAGACGGGGGTCATTACCTTCCAGCCAAGGCCCGCCGCGGCCCACCCCAAGTGGACCTCCAGCACCTGGCCGATATTCATACGGGACGGCACGCCCAGGGGATTTAACATGACCTGCAGCGCAGTACCGTCCTCCATGAACGGCATATCCTCCTCAGGCAATATCCTTGAAATTACACCTTTATTTCCATGACGGCCGGCCATCTTATCACCAACTTGGAGCTTACGCTTTTGGGCGATGTAGACCCGGACCATCTTGTTAACACCAGGAGAAAGTTCGTCCCCGTTTTCACGAGTAAAGACCTTAACATCCTGGATGATACCGCCACCACCATGAGGCACCTTAAGTGAAGTATCACGAACTTCACGGGCCTTTTCACCAAAGATAGCGTGAAGTAAACGTTCCTCAGCTGATAGTTCAGTGACACCCTTAGGCGTTACTTTACCAACTAGAATGTCACCATCATGAACTTCGGCACCAATACGGATAATACCTTCTTCGTCAAGGTTCTTAAGTGCATCTTCCCCGACGTTAGGAATTTCACGAGTGATTTCTTCAGGTCCAAGTTTAGTATCACGTGCTTCTGATTCGTATTCTTCAATATGAATAGAAGTGTAGACATCGTCAGTAACCAAACGTTCGCTAATGGCGATGGCATCTTCGAAGTTATAACCTTGCCAAGTCATGAAGGCAACTAATGGGTTTTGGCCTAATGCCAATTCGCCATCTTCCATTGATGGTCCGTCAG
>CALGIL010000457.1 GCA_937914895.1 uncultured Angelakisella sp. | reverse complement strand
AGCTGGGATTTGCCCGCAGTGTGGAGCCGGTGATCCCCCAGGAGGTGACCATTACCCGCGTGGCCATTACCACCGAGGCCGACGCCGAAAAAAAAGGCACCGAAATGGGCCGCAAGTACATCATTCCCTACGGCCTTTACCGCTGCGAGGGGTATATCTCGGCAAACCTGGCCCGCAAGACCACGGGCTTTTCCCAGGAGGATCTGGCGCTGTTTTGGGAGGCGGTGCAGAATATGTTTGAGCATGACCATTCCGCCGCCCGGGGCAACATGGCGGTGCGGGAGCTGCTCATCTTTAAGCACGACAGCGAGCTGGGCAACGCCCCCGCCCATAAGCTGTTTGAGACCGTCACGGTAAAGCGCAGGGGCGGGGTGGAGGTGCCCAGAAGCTATTCGGACTACGAGGTCCGCGTGGACGAGGGGGCTATTCCCGCCGGCGTCACCCTGTCGCGGCTGAACTGAGCGATGTTTGCCGAGGAGGACTTTCTCCAGCTGTCGGGCCTCCAGCATTTTTTGTTCTGCCGCAGGCAGTGGGCCCTCATCCATGTGGAAAACCTGTGGCGGGACAATGTCCGCACGGTCAGCGGGGAGCTGATGCATGAGCGCGCCCACAACGGGGCCCTCACCGAAAAGCGGGGCGGCACGGTCATCACCCGGGACATGGGCGTCTTCTCCCACTGCCTGGGGGTTTCGGGCAAGTGCGACGTTTTGGAATTCCACCGGGACGGCAAGGGGGTTTCCATCCATGGCTGGGATGGCCTGTGGAGCCCCTTTCCCGTGGAATACAAGCGGGGCGAGCCCAAGGCGGGCAACTGTGACGCGGCGCAGCTTTGCTGCCAGGCCATGTGCCTGGAGGAGATGCTTTGCTGCCAGATCCCGGACGGCGCCCTGTTTTACGGCGAGACCCGCCGCAGGCTGCCGGTGGCCTTTACCGCCCAGCTTCGGGGGGAGGTCTCCGGCGCCCTGGAAGAGATGCACCGGCTGTTTGCCCGGGGTTATACGCCCAAGGTCAAGCCGTCCAAAAGCTGCAACGCCTGCTCGATGAAGGAGCTGTGCCTGCCCGTCCTGATGAAGGGCCGCCCGGTGAGGGCCTATATGGAGGAAAGCGATGAGGAGGCTGCTGAATACCCTGTTTGTCACCACTGAGGACGCCTATCTGGGACTGGACGGCGAAAATGTGGTGGCCTTTCAGGGCAAGGAAGAACTGGCCAGGTTCCCCCTGCACACCCTAAACGGGATTTTTGCCTTTACCTATGCCGGGGCCAGCCCGGCGCTTATGGGCGCCTGCGCCAAACGGGAGGTCAACCTCTGCTTCTGCACGCCAAGCGGGCGCTTTCTTGCCAGGGCGGTGGGGCAGTCCAGCGGCAATGTTCTGCTGCGCAGGATGCAGTACCGCTGTGCCGACGACCCCGCCGTCAGCTGCCGCATTGCAAAAAACATGGTCTATGGCAAGGTCTTTAACGGCCGGTGGAGCATCCGGCGGACCATGCGGGACCATGGCATGCGGGTGGACCTGGAAAAGCTGGGCGGTGCGTCCGACCTCCTAAAGGACGCCCTGCCCGGCATCCTGGCGGCGGAAAGCCTTGACAGCCTGCGCGGATTGGAGGGCGAGGCGGCCGCGGTGTACTTTTCGGCGCTGGATGAAATGATTTTAAACAACAAGGAGGATTTTTATTTTGCCGGCCGCAACCGGCGGCCGCCCCTGGACAGGATGAACGCCATGCTCTCCTTTGTCTATGCGCTTCTTGCCAACGACTGCGCGTCGGCCCTGGAAAGCGCGGGTCTGGATTCCTTTGTGGGGTTTCTGCACCGCGACCGCCCCGGCAGGAGCTCTTTGGCCCTGGACCTGATGGAGGAGCTGCGCCCCTGCCTGGCGGACCGCTTCGTGCTTTCCCTGGTCAACAACCGGACCGTCAAAGCCGGCGATTTTGAGGAGCGGGAGAGCGGCGCAGTCATTATGACGGACGCCGGCCGCAAGGTCCTGGTTAAGGCCTGGCAGGAGCGCAAGCGGGAGGAGATTACCCATCCCTATCTGAAGGAAAAGATGCCCTGGGGCCTGGTGCCCTATGTGCAGGCCCTTCTGCTGGCAAGGCACCTCCGGGACGACCTGGAGGAATATCCGCCGTTTTTATGGAAGTAGGCTGATGGGATGCTTGTTTTAATTACCTATGACGTCAATACGGAGGACGCGGCGGGCCGGAAGAGGCTCCGCCAAATTGCCAAGCAGTGCGTCAATTACGGGCAGCGCGTCCAAAACAGCGTGTTTGAATGCCTGCTGGACCCGGTGCAGCTGGAGCTTTTGAAGCACAAGCTGTGCGGTATTATGGACCCGGAAAAGGACAGCCTGCGGTTTTACTATCTGGGCAAGCAGTACAGCACCAAAATCGAGCACTTTGGCATCAAAGAAAGCTATGACCCCCAATCGGTTTTGATGATCTAGTGCGAAGTACAAGCTGTCATGCTTTTCCCTGGGGCTTCGCACCCCCAAAAAGCGGTTTTACAGTCTCCAAGCAGCCATTTTTTGATGCAAATTGTTTGTCCTTATCAATAGCACAGGTATCTTTGTGCAAATATGACAGAAGGATTGATACCTTATTGTTCATGTTTGCTGTCGCCTCCCTCGCGGGAGGCGTGGGTTGAAATACGCGGTAGGCTGGAACGACGACCCCGCCAAGGCCAGTCGCCTCCCTCGCGGGAGGCGTGGGTTGAAATCTTAACGATTTTATACCTGCCGAAAGAAAGACCGGGTCGCCTCCCTCGCGGGAGGCGTGGGTTGAAATATGCAGCTCGTGGAGGCTCTGCTGCCCCCGATCGTCGCCTCCCTCGCGGGAGGCGTGGG
>CALGIL010000456.1 GCA_937914895.1 uncultured Angelakisella sp. | reverse complement strand
AAAACGCGTTTCCCTCCTTCCCCCCTTCCTGTTGAGACCCGGAAATCCGGGCAAGGCACGGGTGTGTATAAAGGGCAAAATTTCTTGGGAGGTTTGGAACCCTTCTTTCCAAAGAAGGGTTCCAAAATTATCTTGGCGGGTGCAAACCCAGCGGACCCGAAAGCCTACCGGAGAATCAGGCCGAAGCGCCGGGCCAGCTCGGCCGCCTGGTCCACCCGGACAACGGCGCCCCGCAGCTCCCCGGAGCCGTCGGACAGCACCAGGCCGCGCAGCTGGCTGTGGGTAAAGTCCACCCCCTTCAGCGGTGTCTGAAAAAAGCTGCATCCGGCAAGTTCCACGTCCCGAAGAAAAAAGTCCTTTACCGTGCAGGCGGCAAAGGACGCCTCGGTGCAATCGACGCGCTCCAGCAGCAGGTGGTCCAGCCTGCACCGGTCAAACACCCCGTATTGCAGGCGGCTGTCCAGAATTTGCAGGTGCCCCAGCCGGCTGCCGCCGCAGGCGGCGCCCACCGCCTTTGTGTCCCGCCATGCACAGCGGTTCCAGTAGCTTTCCTCAAACCGGCTGCCCGATAGGTCGCAGCCCCGAAAAACCACGTCCACAAAACCGCACCCGGTAAAATCGCAGCCGGCCAGACGGCAGTTTTCAAATACCACCTGGCGAAAGGTAAGACCCGAAAAATTGACCCCCGCCGCCGCGGCTCCGGCAGCGCGGCAGCACTCCACATCGTCATCCCGCTCCCGGCAGGCCGCCGCCAGAGCCGCCAGGTCCCGCACCTCCTCCCATTCTCCCCCCAGGTTCGGCTGCATGATCTCCATATATCTCTCTCCCAACTGGTTTGTCACCGAATTTTTCTGCCCTCCAGATAGTACCGCTTGTCCCGGGCATGGCCCATGGAAAAGGTCTTGCGGGGCAGGACCCCGCCCGCCTCCACCGCGGGGAACAGCTCCTCCTTTGGCATGGGGGGCAGCAGGAGGCCCAGGGCGTCGCCCCGGCCGCCCACCAGCTCCCGCAGCGCCTCCTCGCCGTGGATATAGTCTACCGTCCCCCCGGGGCGGGCCGCCAGATATTCATCCAAAAAGGCCTGGACGCTCCCCACCGCCAAGGGGGAGGAGGGCTTTGTAATCCACCGCGGACCCCCGTCCCCAGGGGCAACAAGCCCGATTCGCTGTGCTCCCCGCTCCTGGGGGGAAAGGCCCAGCCGGGCGGTCATCTCCGCCACCAGACCACCCGGGTCCACCCCCGTCACCACCCGGTGGATGGGCTCGAAGACCAGGGAGGGGTCGTACAGATTGCCCAGCTCCACCAGGGCGTACCGGGCCGGGTGCCGCTCCC
>CALGIL010000455.1 GCA_937914895.1 uncultured Angelakisella sp. | reverse complement strand
CAGGAAGACTATATCCATAACACCCTGCCCGCAAGGCATCAAAACCCCGCAGGGTCCCCTGGCAATCTTTGGTACCTTTCCATTGTTGGAAAGGAACAAGCAAAAACCGGCCCGCGCCGCGACCAGGGCGGACAGCAGAAAAGCTATATCCATGGGCCCCGCCGAGGGCGATAGAAAGGTCTGGGGCCACACCCCATAGAATAAAAAGCCAACCTTGACTAAAAGCAGAGCCCCGCGGGGCATAAGAAAACCCGGGAGAGCATCGTGTTATCCGTAAATGCAAAGCCGCCCTGGCAGTTTTACCAAAGCGGCTTGATGGGGTCGTATTCGGGCAAACCCAACAGCGAGTTGCAGGATATTTTGTAGTATTCGCACAGCCTTGCAAGGCTGTCAATGGTCAGATGGTTTCGCTTTGTCTCCCATTGACTGACGGCAGAAACGGTCACGTTGCAGATGGCGGCAATGTCCTTTTGCTCTAACTCATGGTAAATTCGTAAATATTTCAACTTGTCGCGGTAGTCCACAGTATCACCCCCGTCAGATGAATGATACTGTAATTTTCTATGAATACTCTTGATTTATTCTTTACGATATAATATTATAGAATTACTTAATAGCAGGAAGGGGATTATTCATGGATTACAAAAAAATGTATTTTACCCTTTTTGGCGACGTCTCGTCCGCAATAGACCTCCTGGCTGCCTATCAGTTTGACCAAAACCCATCCAAGCTTGCCTTTGCCATCGACCAGTCCCTTACCAAGCTGCGGAAGGCCCAGGTGCGCGCCGAGGACGCCTACCTGGACGCGGCTGATCCGGAATAGCAAAGCCCATACATAAATCGGCCCGGCCATTTGATGGCCGGGCCGATTTGGCGCCTTTGCGCTTATACTTCCTGAATCACCGGCAGAATCATGGGCCGGCGCTTGGTGCGGGCAAACATAAATTCCGAAAGGTCGTCCCGGACGCTGCCCTTGATGGTGCTCCAGTCCTTGTATCCGGTCAGCTTGCTCTTGTCCAGGGCGCGGATGACCACATCCCGGGCGTCGGTCATCATTTCCTCGCTTTCGCGGACATACACAAAGCCCCGGGACACAAGGTCGGGTCCCGCCACCACCTCGCCGGTGGCCGAATCGATGGTGACCACCGCCACAATAAGGCCGTCCTCGGACAGCAGCTTGCGGTCCCGCAGGACAATGCTGCCCACGTCACCCACGCCCAGTCCGTCCACCATCACACGGCCAGCCGGCACGGTGCCGCCGAACCTCATTTCGACACCGTCGGTCTCGATGACCTTGCCAATGTCGCTGATGATGATGTTCTTGGGGGGGATGCCCATGCTTTTGGCGATGTTTGCGTTTTTGACCAGGTGCTTATACTCGCCGTGGACCGGGATAAAGTACTTGGGCCGGGTCAGGCTGATAATGGTCTTAATCTCGTCGGCGCAGGCGTGGCCGGACACATGGACGTCGTACATCCGCTCGTAGATGACGTCGGCGCCCAGCTTCATCAGGTCGTTGACCACCTTGCCCACCAGCTTTTCGTTGCCGGGGATGGGGGTGGCGGAGATGATGATATAGTCGTTGGGGCCCACGTGGACCTTGCGGTGGTCCCCCATGGACATCCGGGTCAAAGCGCTCATGGGCTCGCCCTGGCTGCCGGTGCAGATGACCACCAGCTGGTCGTCGGTGTAGCTGTGCATCTGGTCGATGTCGATGATGGTGCCTTCCTTGACGTTAAGGTAGCCAAGCTCGCTGGCCACCGCCACCACGTTGAGCATGCTGCGGCCGAACACCGCCACCTTGCGGCCGGTTTTGACCGCGGTGTCAATGATCTGCTGGATGCGGTAGACGTTGCTGGCAAAGGTGGCCACAATAATCCGCTTGCCCGCCGCGTCATTAAACAGCTTTTCGAAGCTGCCGCCCACAATGCGCTCGCTGGGGGTGGCGCCGGGCTTTTCGGCGTTGGTGGAATCGCACAGCAGCGCCAGCACGCCCTTGCTGCCCAGCTGGCCAAAGCGGACCAGGTCGATGACCTCCCCCTGGATGGGGGTGTAGTCGATTTTAAAGTCGCCGGTATAGACGACGGTCCCCGCGGGGGTCTGGATGGCCAGGGCGCAGGCGTCGGGGATGGAGTGGTTGACATGGATGAACTCCACCGACATGGTGCCCACCGGCACAATGTCCCCGGGCTTTACCACGCTCAGGCGCACCTGGCCCACCAGGCCGTGCTCCTTAAGCTTACCCTGGATGAGGCCCATGGTCAGGGCGGTGCCGTACACCGGGACGTTTACCTTCTTCAGCAGATAGGTCAGGCTGCCAATGTGGTCCTCGTGGCCGTGGGTGATAAAAATCCCCCGCAGCTTATCCTTGTTGCGCTCGAGGTAGGTAAAGTCGGGGATGACAAGGTCCACCCCCAGCAGGTCCTCGTCGGGAAAGGCAAGGCCGCAGTCCACAATAAGCATGTCGCTGTCCGTCTCGTAGACGGTCAGGTTTTTGCCAATCTCCCCAAGTCCCCCCAGGGAAATGATCTTCAGGGAGGCCCTGCCCCCCTTAAAGCCCTTGTGGCCGCGCCCGGCGGAGGCGCTTTTGGACCCCTGGGCCGCAGAAGCCTTGGCCGTGCGGGCGGGCTGGTTTTCTCCGCCGCCGCGGCGTTTGGTCTGCTGCCCCTGCTGGCCATTCTGGCCTGCGCCCTTGGCGGCCGTTTTTTGCTGCTGCCCCTTTTGGGCAGGGGTCTGCCCCTGCTGGCCGTTTTGGCCTGTGCCCTTGGCGGCAGTCCTTTGCTGCTGCACCGGGGCGCTTTGGGGCTGGGGCTTTTTGGCGGCGGGCGCCTTTTGGGCCCCCTTGGGGTCCTGTCCGGACAAACCCGCATCCTGGGCGGCCTTTTGCCGGCCGCCCCTTCCCCTGCCCCCCTGTCCGCCGCGAGCCTTCTGTGCTGACTGCTCGCCGGGGGTGGTGTTCTTCCGACGGCCATTCTTTCCGTTCTGGCCGTCGCCGGCGCCCTGCTTGTGTCCCTGCAGCTTTTCCTCAAAGCCTTCGGGCACATAAATATTGGGGCGCTCCAAAGAACCCCCCTGCCCTGTTTCGGCAGCGGTTTTCTTTTGGGCATTATTCTTTTTTTCTGTCACTAGGATTTTACCTCCGGTTTCTATATAAAAATATCATCAAAATCCCCCCTGCAAACCAGGCCAAGGTGGGATATTCAATTCGTTGTTACGATAAATCGACAATCTGCACAAATTGTCCTATCTAAATTTATTATACTTGCGAAAAGGCCGTCTGTCAAGTGTGGTCCTGTGGGGCGGACAGGCGCAGGATGGGCAGCCCCACCACCAGCTCCTTTTCTTCGGCGGCCGGGGTCCCGGCGCCCCGGGGGGCGGCCTGCTCCCGGCGGTCCAGCACCGACAGCAGCAAAATGCCCGCCATCAGCCCGTCCTGCAGCCAGGGCGGCAGCATGCGGTGCCGGCTGCGGCGCTCAGGCCGCCCGGCCACCTCCTCCTGGCACAGCAGCAGCAGAATGCGCTTCCAGTCCAGCTCCTCCCGCTCCCCCCGCCGCAGGCAGGCCAGCCGCCCCAGGCGGTCCAGCACCAGGCAGCCTCCTCCGCTGGCCCGCACCCCCAGCACCGACAGGGCCTGGTTGCCCAGGGCCTGGGCCTGCCGGTCCGGGGCGGAAAAGCGGCAGCAGACCCCCTCCAGGCACCCCTGGCCCATCCCCGCCAGCTTACGGAAGTAGTCCTCCCGGCCGCCCTTTTCCCGAAGCCACTGGCCGGGAATATCCCGGGGCGGCAGGGCATCCTGGCCGGCCGCGCAGAGGTCGGAAAGCCTGCGCCGGGCGGCTTCCTCCAGGGGCATGGCGCCGGGGCCGTACACCTCCAGCGCCGGCTGGGGCTGCTCCCGAAAGAAAAGGGCCGCCGGGCACCGGCTGTCCCGGAGAAAATGGAATTCCCCCCGGGCGCGGACGCCGTAGTCCAGGGCATGGCTGCCCCCCGCCATCAAGCCGGCCACGGCAGACAAGGATAAAAGCCCCGCGCGGGGGCCCTCCTCCCGGGCCAGGGCGATGGACCGCCCCTTCCACTGCTCCGACACGGCGCGCCCCGCGGCCATGGCCTCGGCGGGGGTGGCGCAGGGCAGGCACAGCAGCGCCCGCTCCTCATCCTGAAAACTGCGATTCAACATTTTAAGACCCCTCCCATACACTGATACTGGAAGTAGTATGGGATGGTTTTTCCCAGTCCATTCTGCTATACTTAACTTTGCTTTATCCGGGGGGAAAGGCCCCCCGGGGCGGGACGTCAAAGAAAGTGGGATTTTCATTCATGACAGAGAAAAAAACTGTGCGTTTATATACCGACGGCGCCTGCTCCGGCAATCCGGGGCCGGGGGGATGGGGGGCCATTCTGCGGTACGGCGATGTGGAAAAGGAGCTGAGCGGCGGCGCCCCCGACACCACCAACAACCGCATGGAGCTGACCGCCGCCATCCGGGGGCTGGAGGCCCTGCGGGAGCCCTGCCGGGTCGTTTTGACCAGCGACAGCAAGTACCTGGTGGATGCCGTCACCAAGAGGTGGCTGTACGGCTGGCGCCGCAAGGGCTGGCGGCGCACCGGCGGGCCGGTGCTTAACGTGGACCTGTGGCAGGAGCTGCTGCCCCTGCTGGAGCGCCACGACGTGGAGATGGTCTGGGTAAAGGGCCACGCCGGGCACCCCGAAAACGAGCGGTGCGACCGCCTGGCGGTGGCGCAGATCGAGGCGTTTCGGGCCGGGGGCCGGCCATGATGGGGGATGTGTCAAGGAATCAAACAAATCCCATGCCGTATCTTTCATTTTTCCGGGGTGGGCCTATGGGTGCCGCCCCTTTTTCTTTTTAAAAAACCACAATGGGGATGATGAGTATCATGAGCCGTCAGGTCTACGCGGACAACGCGGCCACCACCCGGCCCAGCAAACGGGCGGTGGCGGCCATGCTGCCCTGGCTTGAGGAGGGGTACGGAAACCCCTCCAGCGTCTACCGGCAGGGGCAGGAGGCCCGCCGGGCCGTGGAGGCCGCCCGCGGGCAGGTGGCCCGGGCCCTGGGGGCCCGTCCCGGCGAAATTTTTTTTACCTCCGGCGGCACCGAATCGGACAACTGGGCCCTGAAGGGCACGGTAAAGGCCCTGGCCGCCCAGGGCAAGGTCCATCTGGTTACCACCGTTTTTGAGCATCACGCCGTTCTGCATTCGGCCCGCGCCCTGGAGCGGGAGGGCTGCGCCGTCACCTACCTGCCGGTAAGCCGGGACGGTTTTGTCTCCCCCCGCCAGGTGGCCGGGGCCATCCGGGGGGACACCGCCCTTGTGTCGGTGATGTACGCCAACAACGAGATTGGCACCCTGCAGCCGGTGGAGGAGATTGCGTCCGTCTGCCGGGAGCGGGGGGTGCTGTTCCACACCGACGCAGTGCAGGCGGCGGGGCATCTGCCCATAGACGTCCGCGCCCAGGGGATGGATCTGCTGTCCCTGTCCGCCCACAAGTTCCACGGGCCCAAGGGGGTGGGGGCGCTGTATGTCAGAAGGGACATCCCCTTCCCCGTCAGCCACATGGACGGCGGCGGGCAGGAGCGGGGCCGCCGGGCCGGCACCGAAAATGTAGCCGGCATTGTGGGCACGGGCGCCGCCTTGCAGGAGGCGTCGGCGGGGCTGGAGGAAAGGGCCTTCCGCCTTGCGTCCATGCGGGACCGCCTTATCAGGGGGCTGCTGCGCCTGCCGGACACCCGGCTGAACGGGCACCCCACCCGGCGGCTGCCCGGCA
>CALGIL010000454.1 GCA_937914895.1 uncultured Angelakisella sp. | reverse complement strand
TTTATGGTATAATAGCCGCAAACGGCTATTATACGATGATTTTAGTGGCCGGCCTGCGGCCATGGCCGATTATACCATATCCGCTTCGCTTCTATGGTGTAATAACCTCACCCGCTAGCGGAATCAAAGATTCCGAGCGGGTCCCGAGAGCATTGAAACACACCAGCCACCTGTCGGTGGCGGGGCTTTGCCCCCAAAACGCTTTGCGTTTTGTGCTGTGTTATAATAACTTCAAATAACCAGACAACCTGGCAAGAAACGTTTAAGGTGAAGCGTTTGAACACAGCGGAGGAGGATGGAGATGGAGCAAAAGACACCCCTGTATGACTGCCACCTGGCGGCGGGGGGAAAGATGGTCCCCTTTGCGGGGTATTTGCTGCCGGTGCAGTACCCCGGCGGCATCATTGCCGAGCATATGGCGGTGCGACGGGCCTGCGGCCTCTTTGACGTCTCCCATATGGGGGAGGTGCTTTACACCGGGTCCGACGCCCTGCAAAATTTAAACCATTTGCTGACCAACGACTTTACAGGCATGGCCGACGGCCAGGTGCGGTACAGCCCCATGTGCGCCGAGGACGGAGGCACCATCGACGACCTGATTGTCTACCGGTACGGCCCCGAAAAGTATTTGGTGGTGGTCAACGCCGCCAACCGGCAAAAGGACGTGGCCTGGATGCGGTCCCAGCTTTTTGGGGACGCGATGCTGGAGGACATTTCGGACACCGTGGCCCAGCTGGCCCTTCAGGGGCCCCAGGCACCCGCCATTTTAAAAAAGCTGGCGGGGGAGGAAGCCATCCCCCAAAAGTACTATCACTTTGTGCCCAGGGCCACGGTGGGGGGCATCCCCTGTATGGTCTCCCGCACCGGGTACACCGGCGAGGCGGGGTACGAGCTTTACCTTGCCAACCGGGACGCCCCCCGGATGTGGGACAAGCTGCTGGAGGCGGGGGCGGTTTTGAAGCCCAGCTTCTGCGGCCCCTGCTTCGGCGCGGGGGACGTGCCCGCCAACAACGGCCTGAGCCTGCGGCACACCACCCGCAACTTCCCCAACCGGGAGGGCTCCAAGCCCGGCGAGGGCCAGTTTGCCGCGGTGTGCCTGATGGACGCCCGCTCCATCGCCGCCACCGCCCGCAGCGGCGGCAAAATCACCGCCGCCACGGAGCTGGACTACACCCCGGTCCGCCACGAAT
>CALGIL010000453.1 GCA_937914895.1 uncultured Angelakisella sp. | reverse complement strand
CCCCCTTTCTGCCAGCAGAAAGGGGGCCTGCCCGGAGGGCAAAGAGGGTTTGGGGCAACACCCCATAGAGTAAAAAAAGATAACTTTGGATAAAATCAGGGCCCCGCCCGCCAGGGCACAAAAAGGCCCCCCTCATGATTTTCCCCCGGCCCTCATATACTTTATTTATCTGATGAGTGGAGGTACCGGCTTTGTACTGCTCCTTTCGTTTGCGCGGCATCTGGGCGCTGCTGTGCTGTGGGGTCCTGCTGGCGTCCTGCGGCGTGGCGGCGGTGTCGGCCGCCGGCCAGGTACAGCGGGCCGGGGCGCAGAAGGAACCCATCAAGTGGGTGGATTTTACCCCCTCTTATAACGCCATGGCAAAGGCGCTGGAACTGGATATTACCTCCCACCGGGAGGAGGCCGAGGTGCCCCTGGACTGGGTGGAGCTGCTGGCCTGCCTGGGGGTGCGGTACGGCGGGGATTTTTCCCGGTATAAGCAAAGCCACCTGACCGACATCAAAAAAAAGCTGGAGGAGGGCCAAAGCATTGCCCAGGTGGTGGGGGACAGCAAATACTACGACTATTACTTTGAGGCCTACGACGCGGTGCTGGGGGAATTTGTGGGGGAGTATATGCGGGAGAAGCCCGACCCCGACGACCCGGAAAAGACCGTCATCGTCACCGAATACGGCCTCAAGGCGTTCCACCCCCTGGCCAAGGGGTACGGCTATTCCCACTCCGACGACTTCGGCAACAGCCGCTCCTACGGCTTTCGGCGGCGCCACCTGGGCAACGACCTTATGGCCTCGGTGGGCACCCCGGTGGTGGCGGTGGAGGGGGGCGTGGTGGAGGCCCTGGGCTGGAACCGCTACGGCGGCTGGCGCATCGGCATCCGCAGCCACGACGGCCGGCGCTATTATTACTACGCCCACCTGCGCAAGGGCCACCCCTACAACCGGGACATCCGGGAGGGCGCGGTGGTGGAGGCTGGCCAGGTCATCGGGTACCTTGGCATGACCGGGTACAGCCAGAAGGAGGACGTCAACGGCATGACGGTGCCCCATCTCCACTTTGGGATGCAGCTGATTTTCGACGAAAGCCAGAAGGAGGGCAATAACGAGATTTGGATCGACGTCTACCGCATTGTCACCCTGCTGGAAAAAAACCGCAGCGCCGTGGTCAAAAATGAGGAGTTTAAAGAGTACGACCGAAAATACCAGTTTGCCCCCCTTGACTGACGGGGGCGTCCCCTTAAAGGAGGCGGAGGGATTGAAGTCCATACTGCGGGGGGCGGTCATCGCGGCGGCAGCGGCGGTGGTGGTCTTTTTGTTCCATGGGGCGGTGCCCGGGGCCCGGCAGGCCGGGTCGCTGTGGGCCTACGAGGAGGAGCCGGTGGAAATGGTGGTGCTGATGTACCACTCCATCGACAGCCACGAAAACCGGTCCGACCGCTATACCATCACCCCCCAGGCCCTGCGCCGGGACCTGGAATACCTGCAAAAGGAGGGCTACGGCACCGTGGTCATGGCCGATGTCATCGGCTACGTGATGGACGGCACCCCCCTGCCCCCAAAGCCGGTGATGCTCACCTTTGACGACGGATTTTACAATAACTATCTCAACGCCTTTCCCCTTTTGCAGGAGTTTGAGATGCGGGCGGTGGTTTCCATCATTGGGGAGGAGAGCGACCGGTTTTCTCTGGTGGATGAAAACAGCGAAAAGTACGCCAGCCTTACCTGGCACCAGATCCAGGAGATGCAGAATTCCGGGCTGGTGGAATTTCAGAACCACAGCTACGGCCTCCACCGGATGAACGGGGGGCGCCACGGCCTTGCCAAAAAGTGGGGGGAGGGCAAAACCCAGTACCAAAGGAGCATCAAGGCCGACGTGGGCAAGCTTCAGGACCGCTTTCACGAGATGTTTGACATCCGCCCCACCACCTTTACCTACCCCTACGGCGTGGTCACCCGGGATGGGGACGAGGTGCTGCGGGAGCTGGGCTTTCAGGCCACCCTGGATTCCCGGGGCGGGGTGTTTGAGGTGACCCACGAGGAAAGCTGCCTGTGGCGCATCCCCCGGAACAACCGCCCCGCCGGCACCTGCGCCCAGGAGATTATTGAAAAAGTCATGGCCGCCCGCCTGCGGTAGGGCGGCGGCAGAAAAAACCCTTGACCGCCGCCCCCGCGCCCCGTACAATAGAGGGGTAGAAAGGGGGAGGGCAGCTTGGACAAGCCCTATATTCTGGGCATCGGCGCGGTCAACGTGGACCTGATGGGCCGCAGCCGCGCCCCGGTGGTGATGGAGGATTCCAACCCCGGGTTTATCAGCATATCGGTGGGGGGAGTCACCCATAATATCTGCGAAAACGCCGCCAAAATGGGGGCGCGGGTGGGGATGATCACCGCGGTGGGGGACGACCTGTACGGCACCGCCGTCCGGGAGCACTGCCAGAAAAACGGTGTGGATACCGGGTCCTTTTATGTGGCCCGGGGGCACGGCTCCAGTATTTACCTGTCCATCCACCAGCCGGACGGGGATATGGCGGTGGCCATGTCGGATATGAGCGTGCTCCAGGAGCTGCCCGTCTCCTTTTTGGAATCCCGCCGGGAGCTGCTGGAGGGGGCCGCGGCCATTGTCATGGACACCGGCCTGCCCCAGGAGATTCTGGATTATGTGTCCCGGTCCTGGGGCGGGCGCATCCCCTTATTTGTGGACCCGGTGTCCACCGCCTACGCCCGCAAGCTGGGGGGGAATCTGCAGGGCATCCACACCGTCAAGCCCAATTTGCTGGAGGCCCAGATTATGGCCGGCATGGAGATTGCCACCCCCCAGGACCTGGACCGCGCCGCCGGGCGCATTCTGGACCGGGGCGCGGAGCGTCTGTTTGTCAGTATGGGCAAGCGGGGGGTCTACTACGCCGACCGGGGGGGCCGCCGCCTGACCGCCGCCCCAAAGCCCCTGGACCGGGTGGTCAACGCCACCGGGGCGGGGGACGCCTTTATGGCGGGGCTGCTCTACTCCTTTTTGCAGGGCTATACCCTGGAGGAGACCCTGGACTTTTCCATGGCCGCCTCGGTGGTGGCCATCTCCCACCAGGCCACCATCAATCCGGACATGTCCGCGGCGCTGGTGCAAAAGACCATTCGGCAGATACAACAGCCGTAATCCAATAATCATACAGGAAAGGAAGCATCCGTTATGAATAACTTTTTATCCGTCACACCCGAGGTACAGGAGGCCGTGGCCCAGGGTAAGCCGGTGGTGGCTTTGGAATCCACCATCCTGTCCCACGGGATGCCCTACCCCGAAAACCTGGAATTTTCCCACAAGGTCCAGGACGTCATCCGGGGGGAGGGCGCCCTGCCCGCCACCACCGCCATTTTGGGGGGCAAGCTGAAAATCGGCCTTGGCGACGATGAGCTGGAGGTGATGTGCCGGGCCGAAAACGTGGGCAAGGTCAGCCGCCGGGATGTGGCCATCTATCTTGCCACCGGCATGACCGGCGCCACCACCGTGGCCACCACCATGATGCTGGCCCAGCGCGCCGGCATCCGGTTCTTTGCCACCGGGGGTATCGGGGGCGTCCACCGGGGCGCCGAGACCACCATGGACATTTCCGCCGACCTGCAGGAGCTGGCCAACACCCGGGTGGGGGTCGTCTGCGCGGGGGCAAAGTCCCTGCTGGACATCGGCCTTACCCTGGAATACCTGGAGACCATGGGCGTGCCGGTCATCGGCCTTGACACCGACGATTTTCCCGCCTTTTACTGCCGCCGCAGCGGCTTTGGGGTGGATTATAACGCCAAGGACCCCGCCACCGTGGCAAAGATCATGAAGGCCAAATGGGACTTGGGGCTCAAGGGCGGTGCCGTCATTGCAAACCCCATTCCCGCCCAGTTTGAACTGGATTTTGACGAGATGGAAAAGGTCATCCAAAAGGCCCTGGCCCAGGCCAAGAAGGAAGGGGTCCGGGGCAAGGCCACCACCCCCTACCTGCTGTCGTTTATCAAGGAGTTTACCGGGGGCGGGTCCCTGGACGCCAACCTGGAGCTTGCCTACCACAACGCCCGGATGGCCG
>CALGIL010000452.1 GCA_937914895.1 uncultured Angelakisella sp. | reverse complement strand
AATCTTTGGTACCTTTCCATTGCTGGAAAGTAACAAGCAAAAACCGGCCCACGCCGCAGCCAGGGCGGACAACAGGAAATCTATATCCATATAGGGCTCCGCCGGAGGCGAGGAGGGTTTGGGGCCTCGCCCCATATTGTAAAGAAAGATAACCTTGCCTAAAAACAGCCCCCGCCCGCCAGGGCAAAGAACCCCTGGGACTACCTCCCACAGCGTAAAAAAATCATTGTATTAAAGTCAAAATTCCACCCACAGGGTATGAGACCCCCGGGGAAGCCCGAACCGGCACGGGCAATTGTGAATAAGCTGTAAAAACCCGGCCGGCGGCCACAAAACCAGGGGAATTATGGTATAGTCTTAGGGTGCCCTTTTCGCATTGCGGAGATTACAAAAGGAAAGGACCTCCCCGTGGGGGAGAGCAAATCGGTGATGTAAATGGTATTCAGCAGCATTACATTTTTGTTTTACTTTATTCCGGCGGTACTGGTAATCTATGTCATTGCACCGCAGAAGCTGAAAAATCTGGTGCTGCTGGTGGCCAGCCTGACCTTTTACGCCTGGGGCGAGGTCCCCTATATGTTCATCATGCTGTTTTTATCCGTGGTGGACTATGTCTGCGGCAGAAAGATCGACCAGTATGACGACGACCCCAAGCGCCGCAAAATCTACCTGTGGATTGACGTGGGCATCAACCTGTTTATGCTGGTGTTCTTTAAATACTTCGATTTTATCATCACCAACCTCAACGCGGTCACCGGGCTGGGGCTTCCCCTTTTAGGCATCCCGCTGCCCATCGGCGTATCCTTTAATACCTTCCAGTCCATCTCCTACATCATCGACGTGTACCGCCGCACCACCACCTGCGAAAAAAGCTACTACAACTACCTGACCTATACCACCCTGTTCCCCCAGATCATCGCGGGGCCCATTGTGCGGTACATCACCGTGGAAAACGAGCTGGAAAACCGGACCATCAAGCTGGATGATTTTTCCAGGGGCACCCGGCGCTTTATTTTGGGCCTTGCAAAAAAGGTGCTCATCGCCAACAGCGTGGGCTACCTTTGGGACCTGGTTTCCTCCGGCGGGGTGGGGGATATGTCGGTGTCCCTGTACTGGATCGGCATCCTTGCCTACACCTTCCAAATCTACTTTGACTTTTCGGCCTATTCGGATATGGCCATCGGCCTGGCCCAGGTTTTTGGGATGTATTTTGACGAAAACTTTGACTACCCCTATATCTCCAAAAGCATCACCGAGTTTTGGCGCAGGTGGCACATGACCCTGAGCAGCTGGTTTCGGGATTATGTGTACATCCCCCTGGGGGGCAACCGCAGGGGGACGGCCATCCAGCTGCGCAACCTGCTGGTGGTCTGGGGCCTGACGGGCCTGTGGCACGGCGCCTCCTGGAACTTTGTCCTTTGGGGCCTTTACTTCGGGGTCATCCTTATTGCGGAAAAGCTGTTTTTGCTGGACTGGCTTAAAAAGATCCCCGCCTTCTTCCAGCACCTGTACACCATGCTGCTGGTCATTGTCAGCTGGGTCCTCTTCGCCTTTGAGGACCTCTCCGCCGTCTTTGCCTATCTGCGGGGGATGTTCGGCATGGGGCAGGTGCCGCTGATCAACGACACGGCCAGGTACTATCTTGCTTCTTACGGGGCTGTTCTGCTGATTGCCGCGGTGTTTTCCGCCCCGGTTTACCAGTGGGTCCGCAAGCTGGAGGACCGCGGGGGCGCCGCCGCCGCAACCATGTCCTGTGCGTATGTGCTGCTGTTTTTGACCTGTACGGCGTTTTTGGTCAACAGCACCTACAACCCGTTTTTGTATTTCAGATTTTAAGAGGGGAGGAACATCTGTATGGAAAAGATATTTGCCGCGCTGATTTTGGTGGTATGGGTGGGGCTGACGGTCCTGAACCTGGCGGTGCCCGACAAGGATTTTTCCGAGCTGGAAAACCGCTATCTTGCCAAGATGCCCTCCTTCAGTCCGGAGACCCTGGTCAGCGGGGAGTATATGCAGAAGGTGGACACCTATATCAACGACCACTTTGTGGGCCGCGACGTCTGGGTCAGCATGAAGACCACCGACGAATACCTTATTGGAAAGCGGGAAAACGGCGGGGTGTTTATTGGCAGGGACGCGCTGCTGCCCAGCCTGCCCGACCCGGACGAACAGGACGTGGAGCGCAATATCCAGGGCATCCAGTCCTTTGTCCGGCAGTACGGCCTGCCCACCAGCCTGATG
>CALGIL010000451.1 GCA_937914895.1 uncultured Angelakisella sp. | reverse complement strand
GATTCCCTTCACCTATGATTGGATCAACCGCCTGAATGGGGTGGACCTGCCCAAGGAGGAGATTGACGGGTATCTGGCCCGGCTGGAAATCCGGGTGGAGGACGGCTGCGCCATCCCCCCCAGCTACCGGGGCGACCTGGAGCACAAGGCGGACCTGGCGGAGGAGGTGGCCCGTCTGTACGGCTACAACCGGCTGCCCACCACCCCCCTGGTGGGCTTGGCGGAAGGGACCGTCACCCCCAGGCAGCACTTTGACCGCCGCATCCATCAGCTGCTGCTGGGTCAGGGGCTGTCCGAAATTCTTACCTACTCGTTTATCAGCCCCAAACTGTACGATAAAATTGCCCTGCCCCGGGACAGCGCCCTGCGCCGCTCGGTGACTATTCTGAACCCCCTGGGGGAGGACACCTCGGTGATGCGCACCACCGCCATCCCTTCCATGCTGCAGGTGCTGGCCACCAACTACAACAACCGCAACCCCCAGGCGGCGCTGTACGAAGTCGCCGTACAGTACCTGCCAAAGGAGGACCGGGAGCTGCCCGAGGAGCGCCCCGCCGTGGTGCTGGGCCTGTACGGCGGGGGCCGGGATTTTTATGACCTAAAGGGCATGGTGGAGCTGCTGCTGGAGCGCCTGGGTGTCCGGGACTGCCGGTACGCGGCCTGGGAGCAAAATCCCACCTTCCACCCCGGGCGGTGCGCCCGGGTGACCTCCGCCGACGGGCAGGTGCTGGGCGTCCTGGGCCAGGTGCATCCCCAGGTCTGCCAGGCCTTTGGCCTGGACGCCGACACCTATCTTGCCAGCCTGGACGGCGACCTTTTGTACGCCTGCCACAAGGACGACCGCCGCTATGCCCCCCTGCCCAAGTTCCCGGCGTCCACCCGGGATTTGGCCCTTACCTGCGACGAGAGCCTGCCCGCCGCGGACCTGGAGACCGTCATCCGGCAAAAGGGCGGCCGCCTGCTGGAGGCGGTGGACCTCTTTGACGTCTATCGGGGCGCTCAGATTGCCCCGGGCAAAAAGAGCGTGGCCTACGCCCTTACCCTGCGCAGCGCCGACCACACCCTGACGGTGGAGGAATGCGACGGAGTGATGGCCCGCATCCTGGCGGGGCTGGAAGAAATTGGGGCGCAGATTCGAAAATAAACGGCCCATCCCTTGAATTTATGTCGGGAATGAGATAGAATAAAGACAACGGGCGAAAAAACGGTCCCGATTTATGTATGAGGGGGGTAGCAAATGACAGGCAACGAACCGACCATTTCCTTCTCCATTGCGGAGGACCGGGAAAAGGAAGTCAAAGATACCCTGACAAAGGTGTACGAGGCGCTGCGGCAGAAGGGCTACAATCCCATCAACCAGATCGTGGGCTACATCCTCTCGGAGGACCCCACCTACATTACCACCTACAACAACGCCCGCAGCCTGATCCGCCACATCGACCGGGACGAACTGCTGCAGCTGCTGGTCAAATCCTATTTGTCGGAAGAGTAAACCCACACTGCCCGGCCAGGTGCCGGGCAGTTTTTTTAGGGAGCATACCATGGAACTGAGAGAACTGGGACATACGGGCCTGCGGGTCAGCCGCCTTTGCTTTGGCACTTTGACCCTGGGGCCCCTGCAGGCGGACCTGACGGTGGAGGAGGGCGGCGGCCTGCTGGCCTACGCCATCGCAAGGGGCGTCAACTTCTGCGACACCGCCCAGCTGTATAAGACCTACCCCTATATCCGGGAGGGGATGCGCCGCAGCGGGAGGTACGACCTGATCATCTCCACCAAAACCTACGCCTATACCCGGCAGCTGGCGGTGGAGGCGGTGGAGGAGGCCCGAAGGGCCCTGGACCGGGATTACATCGACGTCTTTTTGCTCCACGAGCAGGAGAGCGTCTATACCCTGGAGGGCCACAAGGAGGCCCTGGATTATCTGTACGAATGCAAGGCGAAGGGCGTCATCCGGGCGGTGGGGCTTTCCACCCACGCCATTGCCGGGGTGCGGGGCGCGGTGGAAAAAGGGCTGGACCTGGTCTTTCCCATGATGAACGTGGACGGCCTGGGCCTTATCGACGGCAGCCGCCCCCAGATGGAGGCCGCCGCCCGGGACGCCCACGACGCGGGCCTTGGGGTGTTTGCCATGAAGGCCCTGGGCGGGGGCAACCTACACCGGCGGGCGCCCGAGTGCTTTGATTACATCCTGGGGCTGCCCTATGTGGACAGCGTGGCGGTGGGGATGCAGTCCACCGACGAGGTGGACCTGAACCTGAGCTTTTTTCTGGGGCAGCGGACGGACCCGGCCCTTCGGGACCGGGTGGCCGCAAAGCCCCGCCGGCTGCTTATCGAGGATTGGTGCGAGCGCTGCGGCGCCTGTGTAAAGCGCTGCGGCCAGGGGGCCCTATCCATGGGGGAAAGCCGGGCGGTATGTGACCACAGCAAATGCGTCCTGTGCGGGTACTGCTCCACCGTCTGCCCCCAGTGGTGCATCAAGGTGGTGTGACGGCGTGCTGCCGCCGCACAAACGGAAGTCCGCATAGACTTTTCATGGTACAAACGGTTTTCTTCCTGTTATGGCGTGTTCCCTTTGCACAAACGGAAGCCCGCATGGACTTTTCATGGTACAAACGGTTTTCTTCCTGTTATGGCGTGTTCCCTTTGCACAAACGTACACCCTCATAAATATTTACTTTTGGGGGGAATAATGCTATACTGGTATCTCAATACTTGGCATACATAAGTCTAAAGGAGGTTTTAAAATGGCTGAGGCAAAAGACAAGCGGGCAGCCCTCCCTTTATATAAAGGAAAGCCGCTGGTGCGAAGCGGCAGGACTGTCTACTACGGCGACCCCTCGGAGGACTATGTGGCCATGCTGCAGATTTTGTCCGTCAAAGAGGGCACCGGCGACGGTCCCGCCATCAGTGACCGGGTGCTGGTACAGCTTCTGTCCACCAATGAGGAGCTTAGCCCCAAGGACCGCATCATCAAAAAGGCGGAGAAAAAAGGGCTGTACGAGGCGCTGAATATCGCCAGCATCTGGCTGGACCGCAGCGTCAATTCCTAGAGACCGAAACGGGGAGGGCTGAGCATTTTGTCTCAGTCCTTTTTCCATAGGGCCGCGCGTGGGGCGCGTCCCCCCGGCAGACCGCGTCTACTTTGGGACCTTTTGGGAAAGACTATCCGGGAAAGGTGGGTTTTTTATGAAGATTCTCGTCACCGGCGGCGCCGGGTTCATCGGCAGCCACACCTGTGTGGAGCTGCTGGGCAAGGGCCACGATCTGGTGGTTATGGATAACTTTTGCAACTCCAAGCCGGAGGTGCTGGACAGCATTAAATCCATCGCCGGCAGGGATTTTGCCTTTTATAAGACGGACCTGCGGGACTTCCGGGGCCTTTCCGCCATCTTTCGGGAGCAGAAGATCGACGCGGTAATCCACTTTGCGGGGCTTAAGGCGGTGGGCGAATCGGTGCAGAAGCCCCTGGCCTACTACGACAACAACATCGGCGGCACCCTGATGCTCTGCCAGGTGATGGAGGAATTCGGGTGCCGGCGCATGGTCTTTTCCTCCTCGGCCACGGTGTACGGCATGGATAACCCCGTCCCCTTCCGGGAGGAATACCCCACCTCGGCCACCAACCCCTACGGCTACTCCAAGGTGGCCATCGAGCGCATCCTAAGCGACCTTTCGGTCTCCGACCCCCGGTGGAGCGTCAGCCTGCTGCGGTATTTTAACCCCATCGGCGCCCATCCCAGCGGCCTCATCGGCGAGGACCCCAGCGGCATCCCCAACAATCTTCTGCCCTATGTGGCCCAGGTGGCGGCGGGCCGCCTCAAAGAACTGTCGGTGTACGGCGACGACTACGACACCCCCGACGGCACCGGGGTCCGGGACTACATCCATGTGGTGGACCTGGCCCTGGGGCATCTGGCGGCTTTGGACTATATTATGGACCACAACGGGGTGCAGGCGGTCAACCTGGGCACCGGCAAAGGCACCAGCGTGCTGGACATCGTCCACGCCTTCGAACGCGCCTGCGGCAGGCCCATCCCCTGCCGGACCGCTCCGCGGCGCCCCGGGGACATTGCCGTCTGCTACGCCGATACCCAAAAAGCCAGGGAGCTGTTTGGCTGGGAGGCTGCCCGGGACATCGACCAAATGTGCGCCGACGGCTGGAATTTTGCCCGGCGGCACTACGGGGCCTAAGCATTTCTCACAGGGGGTCAGTCCCCCCTCTTAACCCTCCTCCTCATGCAGGGGGAGGGTTTTTCTATTCTTATCTTACACTTCGTAGTTGAGGCTGCCCTTCCCTACTTTGAC
>CALGIL010000450.1 GCA_937914895.1 uncultured Angelakisella sp. | reverse complement strand
GAGGCGGCATGGGCCAGCTGGATGCTGCCCCGGATGACGTCGCCCACGGCGTAAATGCCCGGAATACGGGTGGCAAACTTTTCGTCCACGGGAATCCGCCCCCGGTCAAGACACAAATCCAGCCCCGGGGCCAGCAGCCCCTCGGTGCAGGCCCTGCGCCCGGTGGCCACCAGCACCCCGTCGGCGGGGATTTTTACCGGCTTTCCCTTTATCTGTACGGTACAAATCAGCCCGCCGTCCCCCTGCTCCACCCCCTCCAGGGCAGCGGCGGTGTGGACGGTCACCCCCCGCTTTTTCAGGCTCATGGCAAGGCTTTGGGAGATCTCCCGGTCCAGCATGGGCAGCAGCCGGTCCTGGTACTCCACCACCGTCACCTGGGCGCCAAGGCCCCGGTAGGCGGTGGCAAATTCCACCCCGATGACCCCGCCGCCCACAATGCACAGGCGGTTAGGGACCCCGCTGCCGTCGGCCAGCAGGTCGTCGCTGGTCATCACCCCGGGCAAAGTAAGGCCGGGGATGTCCGGCAGGGCGGGCTGCGACCCGGTGGCGATAAGGATGCGGTCGGCCTCATAAGCCGTCCCATCCACTGTCACCCGCCCGGGTGCCTGAACGGTCCCCCGGCCCCGGAGGAGGTCCACCCCGTTTGCCCGGAGGAGGTCCTCCACCCCGGCGCGCAGTTGATCCACCACCTCCCGTTTATGGGCGTGGAGGGCGTCCAAATCCAGGGTGATCCCTTCGGCCCGGACACCCATGGGCGCGCCCTGGCGCAGCTCGTCCATCAAACCGGCAGTGTGCAGCAGGGCCTTGGTGGGGATGCACCCCCGGTTAAGGCAGGTCCCGCCCACCTCCCGGGCCTCGGCCACCGCGGTCCGGCGGCCCAACTTGGCCGCCTGAATGGCCGCCACATAGCCCCCCGGCCCGGCGCCGATGACCAGCAGATCATATCGCTCCGCCATTAAACCTCTCCCTCCCCCTGGGTCAATATCTCGCGGATGAGCGCCGCAATGTCCCGGGCCATGGTGCGGTCGGCCTCCCCCGCGGCGGGCAGGGCCTCCACCGCTCCGGCCAGGGCTTCCGGACTATACACACAGCCCCCCAGCGCCCCGGGCAGGGCGCTGATAAAATCGGCCCCCAAAGCGTCGGAAAAGGCGGCGGCTTCCTCCACCCGGCCCCGGTCCACCCGCAGCTGCAGCTGGATGCCCCCCCAGGGGTACCGCCGGCTGAGCTGGTGGGTAAAGGGGATGGGCTGCCCCAGGCGCCACGCCCAGGAGGCGTAGGTTTGGGCCAGCTTGTCCACCGCCTGCCGGTCCAGCTCCTGGGGGCGGATTTCCACAATGGGCAGGCCGTAGGTTTTTGCAAAGCTTTCCCGCAGCAGGCGCCGGACCTCCTCCACCGTCACCCCGGGGCAGAAATCCCGCAGGTTGGCCACCCGGGACTGCACCGAGGACACCCCCTTGGACTGCAGCTTATCCGCCGGGGGGTTGAGGTAGCGGCCCAGGGCCGCCATGTCGGCGTCGATTAAAAGGGTGCCGTGGTGGCAGCTTTTGCCCCCCCGGTGCTGAAAGGCGTTGCCCGAGATTTTTTGTTCCCCCACGCAGATGTCGTTGCGGCCGCTTTTTTGGGCGGAAACGCCCAGGGCCGCCAGGGCGCGGATGACTACCCCAAACTGGCGGTCCGGGTCGTAATCCTCATCCCAGGCGGCAAAGGTAAAGTTGAGGTTGCCCAGGTCGTGGAACACCGCGCCGCCCCCGGAGCGGCGGCGGGCCAAAAACCCGCCGTCCTCCTCCAGGCGCTCCACCCGGCATTCCCGCCAGGCGTTTTGGTTGCGGCCGATGACCACCGTGCGGCGGTTCTGCCACAGGTACAAAATGACCTCCCCCGGCCGCACCCGGTCAAACAGGTGCTCCTCCAGGGCCAGATTTTCGTAGGGGACGGTGCCGGTCGTCTGGATAAACCGGATTTTGTGTATCATACGTTTACTCCTGCGCAAAGGCATAGCGCAGCTTGGGGTGGCGGGCGGCGGCCACCTCGTCGGGGCGGCGCACCGGGGTGGTCACCGGCGCCCGGTGCAGGGATTCGGGGTCGGTTTGGGCCTGGTCATAGACGGCAAAAAAGGCCTCCGCCGCCGCGTCCAGGGTCTCCCGGGCTTCCGTCTCGGTGGGCTCCACCATCAGGGCCTCCTCCACAATAAGGGGAAAGTACATGGTGGGCGGGTGGATGCCCTGGTCCAGCAGGCCCTTGGCCACGTCCATGGCGGACACCCCCGTTTCCTTTTTAAGGCGGGCCGCCGTGATGACAAACTCGTGCATGCACACCCCGTCGTGGGCCATGTCGTACCGCTGTGCCAGCCGGTTTTTCAGGTAGTTTGCGCTGAGCACCGCCTGGCGGGCCGCCTGGGGAATACCCTCGGCCCCCAGGGTGAGGATATAGCCCAGGGCCCGGACCACCACCAAAAAGTTGCCGTAAAAGGACCGCACACTGCCCACGGATTGGGCGGGGCTGGAAAAGGCGTACCCATCCCCCGCCGCCACCGCCTTGTACAGGGGGAGGAAGGGGACCAGCAGGGCCTTGCAGCCCACCGCCCCCGCCCCCGGCCCGCCGCCGCCGTGGGGGGGGGAAAAGGTTTTGTGAAGGTTGAGGTGAATGACGTCGAAGCCCATATCCCCGGGGCGGACCATGCCCATGATGGGGTTGAGGTTGGCACCGTCGTAGTAGCACAGGCCCCCGGCGTCGTGGACGATTTTGGTGATCTCCAAAATGTTCTCGTCAAAAAGGCCCAGGGTGTTGGGATTGGTGAGCATAAGGCCCGCCGTGTCCTCCCCCGCCGCCGCCCGCAGGGCGTCCAGGTCCACGCAGCCCCGCTTGTCGGAGGGGATGCTGATGACCTGCATCCCCCCCATGGCCGCAGTGGCCGGGTTGGTGCCGTGGGCGGCGTCGGGGATGAGAATTTTATCCCGGCGGGTATCCCCCCGGGACCGGTGGAAGGCCTTCATCAGCAGAAGGCCCAGGTACTCCCCGTGGGCCCCCGCCGCGGGCTGAAAGGTCATTTCGTCCATACCGGTGATTTCGCAGAGGGCGCGCTCCGCCTCCGCCAGCACCTGGAGGCAGCCCTGGACGGTGTGCTCCGGCTGGAGGGGGTGCACCCCGGCAAAGCCGGGCAGGGCAGCCAGCTGGTCGCCCAGTTTGGGGTTGTACTTCATGGTGCAGGAGCCCAGGGGGTAAAATCCGTCGTTGACCCCGTAGGTGCGCTTGGCCAACTGGGTGTAGTGGCGGCTCAGGTCCACCTCGGCCACCTGGGGCAGCCGGGGGGCGGGCTTTCGACGCAGCACCTCGGGAATCTCCTCCCGGGGCACGTCGCAGGGGGGCATCAGGGCGCAGCCCCGGCCCTCCCGGGATTTTTCAAAAATCAGCAGCTGTTCAGCCATGGGCGCACACCTCCCCCGCCACCGCTGTCAAAGCGTCCATCTGTTCCCTGGTGCAGCACTCGGTGGCGCACCAGAGGATTCCCCCCTCCACCGGCAGGCCGCCCAGAATGTCCCGCTCCTCCAAGGCGGCCAGCAGAACATCCGCGTCCACCGGAAGAGTGGTGACAAATTCGTGGAAGAATTCGCCCCCATGGGCCCGCTTTACCCCCGGTATTTCGGTAAGGCGCCGGGCCAGGTAGTGGGCCTTGCTGTAACACAGCCGGGCCGCCTCCTCCATGCCCCGGGGACCCATGGCCGCCATATAGACGGCGGCGGTCATGGCGCACAGGGCCTGGTTGGTGCAGATGTTGGAGGATGCCTTTTCCCGGCGGATGTGCTGCTCCCGGGCCTGGAGGGTGAGGACGTAGGCCCGGCGCCCGTCGGCGTCCGCCGTCTCCCCGGCAATGCGCCCGGGCAGGCGGCGGGTAAGGGGGGCGGTGCAGGCCATAAAGCCCAGGTAGGGCCCGCCGAAGCTGAGGGGCAGCCCCAGGGGCTGGCCCTCCCCCACCGCGATGTCCGCGCCGCACTCCCGTGGGGTTTTTAATACCGCCGCGGCAATGGGGTTAACCCCCATAATAAACTTAGCCCCCGCGCCGTGAATCGTCTGGCCCAGGGCTTCGGCGTCTTCAATAAGGCCGAAAAAGTTGGGCTGCTGGATGTACACACTGGCCACGGTCTCATCCAGCAGGGCGGCCAGAGCGTCGGGGTCGGTTCTGCCGTCCTTTGCGGGCACCACCACCAGCTCCACCCCGGCGCCCCGGCTGTACGTCTCCATGGTCCGCAGGGTCATGGGGTGGGCGGCGGCGGACACCAGGGCCTTTTGGCGGCCCCGCTCCCGGCAC
>CALGIL010000449.1 GCA_937914895.1 uncultured Angelakisella sp. | reverse complement strand
CTACGGTTATTTTTGGCAGCGGCCGCACCGTTTGTACGGCGCTGCCTTTATGCTTGCTTTTGCACAGGACGGTTTTTTCTGTCCGGGTGCTTGCGCCCCGTGCAAAGTGCAGCCGTTATGTGGATGCGTCTGTGCCGCAGCCGCCGGCGTTCCCCCGCAATACGGTCAGGCCGTGGTCCAGGGCGGGCATCAGGCAGTCCAGGCTTTCCTGTACCGCCTTGGTGCTGCCCGGCAGGTTGATAATAAGGGTGCGCCCCCGCACCACTGCCACCCCGCGGGAAAACATGGCCCGGGGGGTGATGCTAAGGGAGTGGGCGCGGATAGCCTCGGCGATGCCGGGCGCCTGGCAGTGGGCTACCGCCAAGGTTGCTTCGGGGGTTACGTCCCGGGGGGAAAGGCCGGTGCCCCCGGTGGTTAAAATCAGGTCCACCTGGCGGCTGTCGCATAGGCGGCAAAGCTGCTGTTCCAACTCCGGCCGGTCGTCGGACAGCAAAAGGGCCTCCACCACCTCATAGCCGGCGCCCCTCAACCGCACCGCAATGGCCGGGCCGGAGGTGTCCTCCCGCTGGCCCTTTGCCCCCTTGTCGGACAGGGTGATGACCGCCGCCTGAAAGGGACGTTTTCCCGTCCGCTCCTCCACGGCCATTTCATCCCCCACCGAGATGACCCCCGGCTCCAGCACCCGGGCGAACACCCCTTCCCGTGGCATGATGCAGTCCCCCATGCGATGGTAGATGGCGCAGTGGGCGTGGCATTCCTTGCCAATCTGGGTCATCTCCAGCAGGACGCTGCCGCACCGCAGCAGGGTGCCCACCGGCAGGGCGGAAAAATCCAGGCCCGACACCACCAGGTTTTCGCCAAAGGCACCGGCGTCCACCTGGGCCCCCCGTAATTTAAACTCCTCAATTTTGTCGGCGCTCAGCAGGCTGACCTGCCGGTGCCAATTGCCGCCATGGGCATCCCCCAGGATGCCCCACTCCGGCGCAAAGGAGGCGCTTTGAATGGGGGACTTTTGGGTGCCCCGCCGGTCGCTGGTGCAAATTGCCTGTACCGTGGCCATGGTCTATCCTCCAATCTGGTTCATGTTGTGGTGCTCGGTCATGTCCCGGCGCCGGGCAAAGCAGTGCTGCCTGGGTTTTGCAGCAATGCAGGCCGCCATGGCGGCGCGCAGCTCCTGGGGTGCGGCCCCCTGGCGCAGCAGACGGCGCAGGTCGGCCCCCTCCTCAAAGCAGAGGCAGGGCTTCAGCTGGCCGGTGCTGGTCAGACGCACCCGGTTGCAGCCGCCGCAGAATTCCCGGCTGACCGCAGTGATGAATCCGATCCGCCCCAGCAGCCGGCCGCTGGCCCAGTAGCGGGCGGGACCGCTGCCCCGGCACTCGTCCACCGGGTGCAGGTCGGGGTAGGCCCTTTGCAGCCGCACCAGGGCCTCCGCCGCGCCAATGCCCGTCATGGACGCCCCCAGGCCAATGGGCATCAACTCGATGAAGCGCACATCCACCGACAGCCGGGCGGCTAAATCTGCAAGGTGGGGGATCTCCTCCGCCGTCTCGTCCAGCAGCACGGCGTTCAGCTTGACCGGCACGCCCTTTTCCACGCAGCGCTCTACCTGTTCCAGTACCTCCCCGGGGGTGTGGTTTGTGG
>CALGIL010000448.1 GCA_937914895.1 uncultured Angelakisella sp. | reverse complement strand
CCTGAACATCGACGTGGACGACCAAGGAGAGATTTGGGGACTGTTTTAGGCCCCGTAGAGGGTAGAAGGGAGAAGGAAGAGGGCAGAAAAGGTCAAGGTCGCGGAGCTTTGCCTCGAAGCAAGGCACTTGGATAAAAGACCGCCCGGCGCACGACACGCAAAAGTTTTTCGGTTCCTTTTTTCAAAAAGGAACATTCCCAAGAGGGCCGCGGTTTGTAAAAGACAAACACGCTGGAATAAGAAGAAATACGCCCGAAAAGCGGCAATCAAAAACGGCGCCGGGCCATCGTACAAAGCCGCTGTTTTATCGTCGGATAAAACCATCAAGCGAAAAGGAGGTGTGCCGCCATGCGTTTGGAGACAAGCTCGCCCCAGGAGACGAAGGAGGCCGCCGCGCGGCTGGCCGCGTTGCTGCGCCCCGGGGACGTGGTGGCCTACACCGGCCCCATGGGGGCGGGCAAAACCACCTTTACCGCGGGTTTGGCCAAAGGGCTGGGCCTTTCGGACTGGGTGTCCAGCCCCACCTTTGCCCTGGTGCACCAGTACGGCGGGGATGGGGGGCCCAGCCTCTGCCACTTTGACATGTTCCGCATCACCAGTCCCGACGATCTCTACTCCACCGGGTTTTTCGACTATTTGGACGGGGAGAACATTTTGGCGGTGGAGTGGAGCGAGCACATTGCGGACAGCCTGCCCCCCGGCACCATTACGGTGGACATTCAGCCGGCGGGGGAGGACCGCCGCATCATTACCATTACCGGAGATGATCGCTTTTGAAGATACTGGCCCTGGAATCCTCGGCGAAAGCCGCCTCCTGCGCCCTGCTGGAGGACGACGCGGTGGTGGGAGAGTTTTTCCTGCGCACCGGGCAGACCCACAGCCAAACCCTGATGCCCATGGCGGAGCGGCTTCTGGAAATGGGGGGCGTTTCCACAGACAGCCTGGACCTGCTGGCGGTATCCGCAGGGCCGGGGTCCTTTACCGGCCTGCGCATTGCCATGGCGGCGGCCAAGGGCATGGCAATGGCCCGGGACATCCCCTGCTGCGGGGTGTCCACCCTGGAGGCCCTGGCCTGGAACCTGCGGGGCTTTGCCGGCACCGCCGCCGCGGTGATGGACGCCCGGCGGGACCAGGTGTACGCCGCCCTGTTTGCCCTGGAGGCGGGGGAGGTGCGCCGCCTGACCCAGGACGACGCTTTGGCCGTGGCCGACCTTGGCAAGCTGCTGGCCGGGGTAAAAAAACCCGTCTGGCTGGTTGGCGACGGGGCCCGGCTGTGTTATAATCAGTTATTGGAAGAACTGCCGGACCTGCGTCTGGCACCCGCCCATCTGCTGCTGCAGCGGGCCTCCTCGGTGGGGGCGCTGGCGCGGCAAACGGCCCGGGCGGGGGGAGCCGTGTCCTGCGGGGAACTGACCCCGTCCTACCTGCGGCTGCCCCAGGCCCAGCGGGAGCTGCTGGCCCGCCAGGAGACGTCGTCAAATACAGGAGGATGAACGAGATGCCAAAGCCCTTCATCATGGACCACCCACTCATCCAGCACAAGCTGACCTGGCTGCGGGATGCCAACACCGGCTCCAAGGAGTTCCGGGAGCTGACCTCCGAGATTGCCACCCTGATGTGCTATGAGGCCACCCGCGACCTGCCCCTGCAGGACATTCAGATTACGACCCCCATGGGCCCCGCCACCACCAAGGTGCTGGCCGGCCGCAAGCTTGCTTTCGTGCCCATCCTGCGGGCGGGGCTTGGGATGGTGGAGGGCGCCCTGGTGCTCATCCCCGCCGCCCGGGTGGGGCATATCGGCCTGTCCCGCGACCCCGACCCCCCCCTGCCGGTGGAATACTACTGCAAGCTGCCCGCCGACATCAGCGAGCGGGACGTCATCGTCCTGGACCCCATGCTGGCCACCGGGGGCTCGGCCATCGACGCCATCACCCAGATTAAGCAGCGGCACCCCCACTCCATCAAGTTTATGTGCATCATCGCCGCCCCCGAGGGACTGGAGGCCCTGGGCCAGGCCCACCCGGACGTGCAGGTGTACTGCGCCGCCCTGGACGAGCGCCTGGACGAAAACAAGTATATCATCCCGGGCCTGGGCGACGCCGGCGACCGCATCTTTGGCACGAAATAGAAGTGAGAAGTCAGAAGTAAGAGAACAGAAAAGGGACAAGGCCGCGGGGCTCCGCCCCGCACCCCGCCAGCTTTGAAAAGCTGGACCAAATTTTTAGGAATTCCCCACTTTGTGCAGTGGGAAAGCGCCCGTAAAATAAGAAACCACTCGTGCTCTCGATTTGCAGGGCAGGCCTCCCGTTCTATAATTGTTCATTGTTAATTGTTACCTGTTCATTGTCCCTTGTGCCTTGCCCGGATGTCCGGAACATAAAAAGAGAGGGGAGAGGGAAGCCGCGGCTTCCCCTCCCCCTCTCTTTTTATGTTTTCGGAGCAAAGCTCCGAAGCAAGGCACTCGGATGAATAGCCGCCTGGCCCATGACACTTAAAAGCTTTTCGGTTCCTTTTCTCGAAAAGGAACATTCCTAAGAGGGCCGCAATTTGTAAGAGGCGAACACACTGGAACAAGAAGAAATACGTCCAAAAACGGGCTGGAAAATCGGCGGAAAACAGGGTTGTCAACATTGCAAAGCCGCTGTTTTACCGGGGTTGGCCGCTTCGCATCTGCCCTCTGTCCTCTCACCTCTCCCCGCTGTCAGGGCCTGGCCACCACCCCGACAAACAGGGGCAGTTCCTGCTCCCCGGTGATGATGAAAAGGAAGGGACGGTCCAGGATCATTTTCGTCTCCCGGCCGCTGGGCTGGGGGCCGCCGCCGGTCATCATTTCGACGATGGTGTAGGCCGCGGCCCGGACGCCCTCCTCGTCGATTTCCACGTGGACCTCCTGCTTGATGGCGTCAATCCAAGCGGGCTCATCCGTCATGGGGGAAAAGTCCGCGCCCCCGGTAAAGGCGGCTTTCAGCCCCAGGGCCTTCATGGCATCGGACAGCTCCATATTGGAATCAAAGGAAAACTTTGGCACCTCGTAAATCATTTTGCTTTCCACCCTTTTTTCGGAGGTCAGCACCCCGGGCAGAAAATCGGGGTCGGCCAGCAGCCGGGCCGGGGTGACCCCCTGGTCGGGCAGGACAAAGACCATGGAGCCCCTGGACGGGTCCTGAAAAAGCCAGGAGGATGCGATATAGCCGTCGCCGTCCACATAGCTGCCAAATTCGTCGGTAACGCACAGATATTGGGCGGGCACCTGGCTGCCGTCCGCCAGGGTAAAGGGCTGCTCCTTGGTGTCTTCCTCCCGGGCGGGGTACAGCCAGTCGGCGCTGAGGTCGATGGTGTTGATAAGGGCGATAAGCCAGTCCTCCCTGGACTCGATCCGGGGCGTTAACAGTCCCCCGGTGTTGTCCGCAATCCACTGGGACATGGCGGCGTCGGTCTCGGGGGTGGCAAAGGACACATGATGGGCCGAGGCGTAAAAATCCCGGCTCATCTGGTCCAGGTAATCCTGGTGGAAGTCGTACTGGCTGGCCAGCCACAGGGAGTTGGCCATGCGCAGGTACCCGGATTCGTTGTCGTAGTACAGCACCCGGAACAGCCTGCCCATCTCGCCGGAGAGGAGGGACATCTCCCCGCCGGGGGCCCGCAAAAGCTCCGAAAACTCCTGGCGGGTCTGGCCGGCGGTGCCCGCGCCGGTCATGGCCAGGGCCATGTACAGGCTTAAGGGGGAATACACCGTGTTTTGGGAGGTATCGGCCAGCACCAGGGGGGCTGCGGCCCCGGCAAAGGCCCGGATGGCCTCCCGGGTGGCATCGCTGACCTGATTTTCCTTGCGCACCGCATACCGGGCGTCGTAGTCCTCGGCGCCGTAGGCCTCGGGGTATACCGGCTGGGCCAGCACCTGGGGCCCCTGGCTTTCCGGGGGCGGGGGGACATCGGGGGGCGCGGCCCCCTGGCAGCCCCCCAGGGAAAGGGTCAGCAGCAGCGCCGCCAGCAGGGCGCTCCGTCTTTTTATCATAGCTTTCGCTCCTTTCAGACCGGTGGGTTTCATTTGGGACTATAAAAATAGTGTATCCTTTTTGGCCAATCACTGCAAGGCCTGCGGATATTTTTTCTGGCGCCGTGATTCGTGGGTGCTGCGGACGGATGGCCCAAAGGGCTGCCAAAAGCTGCCGCCCCAGCCCCTGTGGCCAGCCGTAGAATCCATTACGGCCAGCCGTAAAAAAGAGGTTGACATTCCCCCATCAATTCAAGTATAATATAACTCGCCTGATAAATGGGGACAGCCCTTTTTACATGGCGGTATAGCTCAGTTGGCTAGAGCATTCGGTTCATACCCGAAGTGTCACTGGTTCAAGTCCAGTTACCGCTACCAAACGCCTCCGGCGGCGGAGGCGTTTCTTTTGGCCCGTTGGTCAAGCGGCTAAGACACCGCCCTTTCACGGCGGTAACGAGGGTTCGATTCCCTCACGGGTCACCAGAAAAGACATAGTTTCCCGCCAAGGGATGCTATGTCTTTTTTTATATATAAAGTATGGTATTATATATTTAAGGCTTATTCAATCAAATAGATAAACAGGAATTTGGCGGAGGCGCATACTATGAAAAAAACAGGTCGTTTCACCGTAATACTTTTTGCATTATGCGCGGTTATTTGGACAGTTAGAGCCATACTTGAAGTTGCATATCAAACATATAACGATTCTGTTTTCTGGTTTGTGCTGAATGTCCTTTGTTCGGTGCTGTGGATTGCGGCATTTATTGTAAATCTAAAAAGATATCGTTCCAATAAAGAAGAATGACAAATTCCAATTTGTTGTTCGGAACATATGCAATACTCAGGCATTCTAAAATT
>CALGIL010000447.1 GCA_937914895.1 uncultured Angelakisella sp. | reverse complement strand
AAGTCCTTTTGGGCGGCGGTCTGCTGGGGCAGATAGCCGATTTCGGCGGCTTTCAGCCCCTCACCCATCAGGACGCTCCCCCGGGTGGGGCTTTTCAGGCGCAGCAGTCCCTTGATCAGCGTCGATTTGCCGGAGCCGTTTTCGCCCACGACGCACAGATAATTTCCGCTTTGGACCTCAAAGCTCAGCCCGCAGACGGCGGTGTTCCCCTCGTAGCCGAAGGAGGCGTCCTGACAGGTGATCAGTGCCATTTCAGTTCAGCGCCTCCCTTAGTGCTTCCACATTGTCGGTCATCAGGTCCAGGTACCCCTTTCCCGCCAAAAAGTCGTCCCGGGAGATGTTGTGGCAGGCGTGAAGGAGGAGCACCTTTGCGCCGGTGGCCTCGCTGATGGTGTCCGCCATCTTTTCGTTGGAAAGCTCGATGTGGAACACCACAGGGATGTGTTCGGCGCTGACCTTGTCGATGAGGAATTTTACCGTGGCGGCGCTCGCCTCGGTCTCGGTGGAGCAGCCGGGGAACGCCGCAAAGTAGTCCAGCCCGTAGGCGTCCGCCAGATAGCGGAAGGGAAAGCGGTCGCCGAACACCATGGTCCTGCGGGCGGCGCCGTCCACCACAGCCTTAAACTCCGCGTCCAGCTGGTCCAGCTGGGCAAGGTAGGCCGCGGTGTTGGCCTTGTAGGCGTCGGCGCCCGGGGCGTCGGCCTCGCAAAGGGTGTCGGAGATTTTTTGCACAATGAGCTTTGCGTTCCGGGGCGAGGTCCAGACGTGCTCGTCATATTCCGGCTCCTCCGCCTCGCCCGGCGCGGGTTCTTCCTCCGCCTCGCCCTCCATGCCCTCTACAATTTCTTCCTCCACCACCTCCACGCAGTCCATCAGCGTGACAATCTTCATGTGGGAGGTGTCCATCCCGGACAGCACGCTGTTTACCCACTCATCGGATTCTCCGCCCACATAGATAAACACGTCGCAGTTCTGGATTTTAATGATGTCCTGGGGCGTCGGCTCGAAGGAGTGGCTCTCCGACGCGGGGGGCAGCAGCATGGTGACGTCCACCCGGTCCCCGGCAATCTGCCGGGTGAAGTCGTAGGGCGGAAAGATGGTGGCGACCACGCTGACCTTGCCGCCGCCGTCATTTTTGGGGGGCGCGGATGACGTACCGCACCCTGTAAACACAGCCGCGGCCAGCAGCGCCGCCAGCATAACAGACAGAATTCGCTTCATAAATGGGAGTACCTCCATAGTTTTGATTTTAGGCGCAAAAATACAAGGAAACGCCCGCTGCCGCCCCCAAAAGGCGCAATGCGCCCTGGGTGGGTAGACAGAGTATGGCACTCCCTTGTTGGAGCTTCTCTCAATTATTCAGTTGGACCTTCAGGGTGACAAGGGTCAAAAAGCCCAGGCGCGGCGCCGGGGCCCCCAGCAAAAAAAGGGCGCAAAGCAGACCGCCCAGGGCGGCGGTGACGGCGGCCACCGCCGTGGCCAGCTGCTTTAAGAGGGTTTGGGCGGCCTGGAGGTGCATGCAGGCGGCGCAGCCGCCGCCGGGTCCGTCGTGGTCGTGGGTGTGGCCCGCGTGGGTGGACAGATATACCGAGGAGAGCAGCAGCGCGGCGACAAACAGGACGCAGAGCACCAGGGCCAGCCGTCCAATGGCCGTCCGCCTGCCCCTGCCCTTTGCCGAAACGCTTACCGCCTCACAGCACACCGCGAAGGCCCCCCGTCCAATGATTCTGTGCCCGCCTTTTGCAGACAGGCCCCGCATCTGCCGTAGAACACGGTTTTGCCCACGTCCACCTCAAAGGCGTACCGGTCGAATATGCCCTTTTGCACCCAGGGCAGCATGCCGCTTTCCAGGTGGATCAGCCGGCCGCACTCCTGACATTTCAGGTGGTAGTGCTCCGGCGCACCCTGGGCTTCGTCCATGAACTGGTAGCAGGCGCCCTCGTTTTGGTCCAGCTTGTATTTGCGCACCAGCCCCTGCTCCGCCAGCTTGTGCAGCTGACGGTAGACCGTTGCGCGCCCCATGGCCCCTTCGCCCGCCGCAAAATGCGCCGCAATCTGCGCCGCGGTCAGGTGTTCGCCATTCCGGGACCGCAGGTAGGCAAGGACAGCCTCCCCCTGCTTTGTCGTATAGGTGGCTGGCCGTCCGGTCATGCCATTCCCCCCCAGACAGTAATTTGAAACATGGTATCATTTTAGAAGATGGGGCGGCAAAAGTCAAGCAGGGATTTTATTCTGCCGGCAGGCCCCCTTAGGGGATGGCAGGGAAGCATCGGGTATCAGGCGGGGAGCAGGGTGGACAGGAAAAAGGCCAGCACCGTGGAAAGGGCGCCAAGGGCCAGCTCCTTTGGCGTATGGCGCCCCAGTACCAGCGAGGACCACAGGATGGCGCCCAACAGCAGCAGACAGGGGAGGATGGATATGACGCCCAGGAAGCGGAGGGACAGCAGCATGGGCCCCACAAGGCTGCAGGCGTGGCCGCTTGCCCGCAGTCCGAGCACCTTGTTGAATATAATCAGCACCAGCGCCGACAGAAGGTAGACCAGAAAAATGAAGAACAGCCCCCTGCTTACCCCCGCGGCAAAGCCATACAGCACCGCCCCGGCATAACAGACCGGGCTGAGGACCAGCGCCAGGTCCCGCTGGCCCTCCCGTCCTCTGCGCCGGTACCCTGGCACAAGGGAAGAAAGGGGATAGGCCAGCAGGGGAAGGACCGCCAGAAGCAGGATGGACCAAAGCAGTTCCCGCGGGGCGGAAAAGATGCCCGTACATCGGAAAAACAGGACCAGCAGCAGGGCAAGCACCATCACCGGCGGCACGGTGGCCACGCGGATGACCTTTGCGGCCCGCTCTTTCCTAGTCATTGCGGGGGTCCCCCCAAAAGAACAGCGCCACGGTGCCCGGCCCGGTGTGGCTGCCGATGGTGGTGCCCACGTGGTTGATCTCCACCGGGCCGTTTAGATGGGTAAAGCGCTCCTCCACCAGGTCGGCCACGGCCCGGGCATCCTCATAGCAGCCGGCGTTGGAGATGTAGCACTTTCCGCTGTACAAAAGGCCGCCCTGGGCGTGGGCCTCCATTTGGTTGACGATTTCGGTGACGACGTGGTTTTTGCCCCGCACCTTTTTGCGGGGGGTCAGCCGCCCCTGGTTATCCATGTTCAGCAGGGGGCAGATGCCAAGGAGCCCGCCGAAAAAACCCGCCGATTTGGAGATGCGGCCGCCCTTGACGTAGTATTCCAGGGTGGTGGAAAAAAACCAGTGGTGCAGCTCCAGCTTGTGGGCCTCGGCCCAGGCGTACAGGTCCTCCAGCGCCATGCCCGCCAGCCGTTTTTCGGCCAGGGTGTCCATCAGCAGGCCGTAGCCCGACGACGCCCCCAGGGAATCCACAATATAGATCCGCCGCTGGGGGTACCGCTGGGCCAGGACATCCCTGGCGGAGTTTGCCGCGTTGACCACCCCGGACAGGCCCGACGACAGGCAGACATGCAAAATGTCTTGCCCAGCCTCCAGAAAAGGGGTAAAGTGGGCGATAAATTCGTCCACGTTGACCTGGGAGGTCCTGGTTTCGGCCCCCTTTGCCATGGCGTCATAAAAATCCTCAAAGCGGATGGACTGCCCCAGGTCGTCCAGATATTCCTTTCCATCCAGGGAAAAGTGAAAGCAGACATACCGGATGTCCATTTGGGCAAAATGCTCCGCGGTCAAATCCGCGGTGGAACAACAGCTTAACACGTAATCTCCCACAAGCGCTCCCTCCAAACTTATCGTACACTTTGACAGATATTGATACACATGCTAAAATTATAGCGCCTGGGGCGGGGGGATACAACTTACACAATCCGGCTTTGGTCAGTTATTTATACAAAATAAGCGAGGTGTAAAACAAAGTGGCGGAGGACAAGCGGGTCCGAAAAACCAAGCGGTACATCAAGCAGGCTTTGACCGAAGCGCTGGAGGAAAAGCCCTTCGAGCAGATTACCGTCACCGAGCTCTGCGCCAAATCCGACATCAGCCGCATCACCTTTTACGCCCATTACAGCGACAAGTTTGCCCTGGCCGACGAAATGTTTGCCGAAATGCTGGCAAACGCCACGGCGGACTACCGGGCCATGCAGGCCGCAAACAACCCCGGCAACGACACGGTGCGGACCTTTTGCAATCTGCTGGACTGCATTTTAAACCTCTACAACGGCAACATGTCCCTGCTGACCCACACCACCATCGATAAAAATCCGTACCTGTACCATATGTTTTACGGCTACATCGTGCGCAATGTGGAGCTTGTGCTGCTCCACCGAAGCGGGATCATCCGACCCAAATACCCCATCAAGCAGGTAAGCGGCTTTATCTGCAACAGCCTGTGGGCCTTCCTAAGCGAGGCAAACCTGGAGGGAAGCGGGGACCACGCCCTGCGAAGGGACGCAAAAAAGGTGCTGTCGGACCTGCTGAAGGCCGACATTGTAACGGAGCTTACCCCTTAAAGCAGGCGGGACCATAACTTATGGCTCCCGCCTCCCTCTGCCGCTTATCCAAGCCCGGCGGTTAAAACGGCCGTCATGGCCGCAAGCCTTCCTTAAAAAGGCCTGCGGCCATGGCGGCTTTTTGATACTTTATCAATAGTTTGGGCGGATAAGGCGCATACTAATCGGGGAGAAACACAAAGCAGAGGAAGCGGGATATGAAATCGTTGTGGATGGATGACGCCGGGCCGGAACGCCGGTACGCCCCGTTACGGGGAAATGTGGATACGGACACGGCCGTCGTGGGCGGCGGGATGGCCGGGATTCTCTGCGCCCGCCTGCTGAGGGAACGGGGCATCGACAGCGTGGTGGTGGAGGCAGAGCGGATCGGCATGGGCATTACCCGGTGCACCACGGCAAAAATTACGGCCCAGCACGGCCTTGTCTACTCCGGCATTGCGCGGCGGTACGGCCTTGGGGCGGCAAGGGAGTACTGGCGTGCCAACCAGGAGGCGGTGGAGGAATACCGCCGGCTTTCCCGGGGGTTCCCCTGCGATTTTGAGGAAAAAACCGCCTATGTGTACAGCCGGGACGACCGCAAAAAGCTGGAGCAGGAAAGGGAGATCTACGACCGGCTGGGCATTGGGGCCGTCTTTCAGGAGCACCCCCCCATCCCCGTGCAAACCGTGGGCGCGCTGGGCATGGCGGAACAGGCGCAGTTCCACCCGCTGAAGTTTTTAAACGCCGCCGCACAGGGGCTGCAAATTTACGAAGACACCTTTGCCGCCGAAATCCGGCCGGGCCGGGTGGTGACGGCCCAGGGCACCGTCCGCGCCCGCAGGGTGATTCTGGCCACCCATTTCCCCATGGTAAACCTGCGGGGGCTTTATTTTCTAAAGCTCCGCCAGCACCGCTCCTATGTGCTGGCGCTGGCGGGGGCCCGGGACCCCGGGGGCATGTATATTGACGAACAGGAGGGCGGCCTGTCCTTTCGCACCTGCAACGGCACCCTTTTGCTGGGGGGCGGGGGCCACCCCACCGGCAAATCGGGCGGCGGCTGGGAGGAGCTCCGCCGCGCGGCAGAGGCGGCATATCCCGGCGCCCGGGAGCAGTATGCCTGGGCGACCCAGGACTGCATGAGCCTGGACGGGATCCCCTACATTGGCAGGCACCAAAAAAACAGCCGGGAGCTGTATGTGGCCACGGGCTTTAACAAGTGGGGCATGACCGGCTCCATGGCGGCGGCCCGGGTGCTCAGCGGGCTTATCGCGGAGGGGGGCAGCCGGTACCGGGAGCTGTTTGACCCCTCCCGCTCCGTGGTGCATCCCCAGCTGCTTGTCAATCTGGGGCAGGCCGCCATGGGGTTGCTCTCCTTTGGCAGGCGCTGCCCGCACATGGGGTGCGCCCTCCGGTGGAATCCCCGGGAGCACACCTGGGACTGCCCCTGCCACGGCTCTCGCTTTGACCGCGAAGGCGGCCTTATTGATAATCCTGCCAAAAGGGGGCTCCGGATTGAATAACCGTTTT